>BQIY01000484.1 GCA_021604265.1 Nitrospirales bacterium | reverse complement strand
CTGCCGTGTTGGGTTGAACAGCATGGGATTAACGAGAAAGGGGGTAGGGGTCGGGGTGGAGCGGCTCATGGGATTTCCAGACTACGGCAAATTGCCCATTGTCCTGCACTCGTCCGATTCGCGTGACTTTCCACGTATGTTGGTTCTCAGGGTCGATACGGATCAGCCCCTGTGGCGCGCCGAAAATCAACCCTCTGGCTGTTTGGCGTATCATTGATGTTGCAAACGTTCCGGCCTTCCGTACGGCCATCGCATACAGGTGGACTTGTGAGTAGGCCGCTTCTATGGGATCGCCAGTGACACGGTCTTGGCCATATCGCCGCTTGAAGTTGGTGACAAAGCGATGGTTACTTGGCGAATTGATACTTTGAAAGTAATTCCATACCGAGTAATGCCCGAGGGTATGTTCGATGCCGATCCGCTGAAGTTCATCTTCTCCAATACTTGTGGAAATTACAGGAATATCATGGGCTGTCAGATTGGCGTCAAAGAGACTCTGAAAAAACCCTTGATTACTATCCCCATTGATTGTGTTGATAATAAAGTCAGGCTTGGCCAGCTTGATGGACTGGATGATGAGTTGAAAGTCTTGTTGGCCTAATGGCTGATACAGTTCCCCGGCCAAGATCCCGTGATGATTTGGAAGGATCGTCTTGATGAGACGGTTTGCGACACGAGGAAAAAGATAATCCGATCCAACTAATAAGACCCGTTTCCCAAATTGTTGGATTCCCCACTGTAAAGCGGGAAGGATTTGTTGATTGGGAGCGGCCCCACCGTACATGATAGCTGGAGATTGCTCGTCACCTTCATATTGCACAGGATACCAGAGAAGAAGGCCTTTGCGTTCAACGATTGGCTTGACGGCCTTTCGGTTGGCAGATGACCAACACCCGAAGATCGTGTGGACATGGTTGTGTCCAATCAAAGCTTCGGCGTTCCGTTTGAATGTTTTCGGGTCAGAGGCACCATCAGCAATGATCGGCAGAATTTTTTTCCCAAGTAATCCGCCCTGCTCATTAATTTCATCAATAGCCATGAGAATTCCATCCACAACGGATTGCCCATTGGTTGCGAGTGTGCCGCTTAATGAATGAAGAACGCCAACTTTGATGAAGGCTTCGGAGTCTCTCGCAAATGATAATGGTGAAGAAAACCCAGATAAGGCCATGACGAATGCCCCCAGCCTCAGGCCCGCGGAAGCAAGAAACTCTCGACGCGATTCAATGTACGATGTTGTGGGATGTGATGATGACATTATCCTAGCCATTCACTTGCGTTCAGGGTGTTGTGTGACAAAAACAACATAGACTTCAGAGAGCTTGTGAAGTTAACGATTCCGCGGTGCGAAGTATTTCAGATATTGATGAAGTGCACGTTGGATACGGGTCTCTTCTGTTTTGAGATCATTAAGCAATTGGGAGTATCCTTGTGAGATTCCTGTTCGTCCTAATTGTTCAAGGCGAAGACAGATGTCCGTCAAAGAGGTCGCCCCAATATTTCCACAACCTCCTTTAAATGCATGGGCCGTCTTGATTAGTCTGGCGGCATCATGATCGTGAAGCGCTTGACGAATGTCAGACAGATGGCGAGGGAGGTCTTGTAGAAATTGCTCAATGACTGAGATGAAAAAGTCTGGATCATCCTCTCCTCCGAGTGCCAGTAGTTCGTTGACGGCGAGCAGATCTAACGGTGGATGGTCGATAAGGTCCGGCATTCCAGATTTGGAAAACGGAACGTGTGTGGTGGCAAGTTCTTGAGAGAGAGTCGCGGTCGTGTGCCGTGTCTGCTCCTGAGTTGTCCATCGACGTAAAGCTTTTTCTAACATTTCCATCAAGACCGGTTTGGGAAGAAAGTCGTCCATTCCGACCGCAAGACATTGTTCGCGTTCTCCCTCAAGTACATTGGCGGTCAAGGCAATAATTGGAATGCGACGTTGTGTTGCTTGTGATGTTGTGCCCCTCGTATCGATGGTGTTGCGTGTTCCATTTTTCATCTGTTCTGCTTCATATTCTCTGATTTCTTTGGTGGCTTGGTACCCGTCTGTTTCCGGCATTTGACAATCCATAAGAATCACGTCATAGGCGGTTTGATGGAAGGCTTCAATCGCCTCACGTCCATTGGAGACCACGTCGACGCGATATCCCAATTTATCCAGCATTTTTGTCGCAACTTTTTGATTGACGATATTATCTTCTGCCAGCAAGATTCGGGTTTTTGAATGTTTTTCCGCTTCTTCTAATGTGTGCCGGGTTATCAACGCCTGTGAACGTCGTTGATCTGTAGAAACGGGATGGAAGTTTGCGCCCATCGCCATGGTTAAGCACCGGTAGAGTTGTTCCTGCCGTACAGGTTTTGTCAAGTAGGCCACAAATCCGGCTTCTTGGGCACGGCGAGCTTCCCCTCGTTGGCCGAGCGACGACAACATGATTAATCGACTGCCGGCTAATATCGGGTCATTTTTGACATGTCGTGCAAAGTCAGCACCACTCATATCTGAGAGTTGTTGGTCGACGATAATCACATCACAGGGGTTTTTGTTTGTGATGGCCGTGTGTAGCAGTGTGAGGGCTTCTGCTCCGTTCTCGGCGACAGTACATGCCATTTCCCAACTCTGCGCATAGTGGTGAATTAAGAACCGAACGGTATCATTACTTTCTACCAGGCAAGCATGGACTCCATGGAGGTTCATGCGAGAGAGGGGAGGGTGGCCGTCAGTTTGTTGCCGTTGTAATGGGATCGTAAACCAGAATTCACTCCCTTCGCCAACAGCACTTGTGACCCCGATCTCTCCACCCATCAGCATGACAATTTTTTGGCAAATCGCTAATCCCAGTCCGGTTCCTCCATATTGGCGCGTCGTTGAACTATCAGCCTGGGTAAAGGATTGAAACAGTCGACCTTGGACTTCTTCGGATAGACCAATGCCAGTATCGGTAATAGAAAAACGAA
>BQIY01000483.1 GCA_021604265.1 Nitrospirales bacterium | reverse complement strand
CATGTCGACTTCTGTTAGGCCGGCTAAACTAATTACGATCGCATCGAACGTATGAGGATTCAAAGCCAACAGCGTTGGCCCCAGCAGGCCATCATCAATGAAGTTGCGTTCCATAAATCTTGCGAAGTCCCAACCGTAATGGCCAATAAGCTCACCACAGCTTTGAGCTTCAACGAATTCTTCCATAGTTCTCTTGTCGGGCCAGATCGTTCGCCTTATCCAACGCGCTTCCTGCAAGTCAGGCGGCGCTTCAGACAATGCCGGTGCGTAGCGAAATAACGCGTCGCAAAATCTCAGATTCTCATCTGCATCACTGCCGAGTAGGGCAACGAATACTCCGATATGAGGGTCTTCTTCGATAGGAAGTGGTTCGTCGCTGTACCTAATCTGGCGAGCTGTAAAAGCGTAGGGAAAATGGGATTCATTTGAACTGGCCATTTTTTTCGTTGGCTTCGAGGTCGACGTGGCGATTGGATTTACCTCGATTTGTACCATCTCACCATTTTGTTCAATCCAAGCCGTAGGTACAGAGGATTGAGGTTGGGCATCTTCGCTAGATTTAGTGAACGATGCGGAACCAGGCGAACTTTCCTGGTCCAATCTGGTCTCATGCTCGATCGATCCAAAACGTCTAGGCGATCGTCGGAATTGAGGGATATTGCCGCCCCTCCAAGCTCCCTTCTGCAATCTTGCCGGGGTCACATACTCGATTGTGGTTGCCCCTTGAGCTTCCACTGCCGCCACTGACGCGGTGACTAATTCTTCCACTTTGGCACTTGCAATCCATTGGTCGTCAATTGCTTTACCCTGCATGATGGCGTCCAGGCGTAGAGCGTTGAGGGCAATGGTTTGTGGCCAAGATTCAACATCCTGTGGCTTTAGGAAAACAGAATTTTCTCCCCTCACATCAGGGACTAATACACCGGGAGTGCTGCGGTCCATCTGCGATGTACCGCAAGCAGCCACGCAAGACGCGACCGTCAGAGTCGTCAGCAGCTTTCTGTAGGGAGACAATAGGCCTATGAACCTAGCCATCTCCGGACCTGTCGCGAAACGCTTTTCCATAACAATCCAATGAGCAAATAGATTCTTGAAAACACAGGTGTTGAGATCGAATACAGGCGCGGCAACAGCTTCTTCAAAAGTCGCCCAAGGTATTTCGTCGTCCACCTGAGCAAACCTGCAAGTAGAACGACGCCCGTTGCAATAACCACGCTTAAAACGAAGTAAAACAGAATTGCGTTTGGGCTAACCGGCCAAACAAACCAAACCGTGACACTGGTTATCGCGGACGCCATAACGAACACGACAGCCAGCAAAATATATAGACGGGCCATTATACAACCGTATGCATTTTTTGCCTGTGAAAAACTTCAGAGCCTCAGCATATCTCTTCGCTAAACCTATAGATTGCTTGCGTAACATGGGTAACCCTGAAGGACATATGCATGTTTTGCATCTGCCAATCCCGTCTTTGGGTGACTTTTCGCCGTCTATGATACGTTTATCGCTGGGAGACACGGCCTAAGGCATTGATTTTGTTGAGAGCGACAAATCTTTTAATCAGTAGGTCACAGGTTCGAACCCTGTCGGGCTCACCAATTTATCTCTCATCAAATATCTGCGAAACGCCTGGTGGCAGCGGGTGCTCCGGCTTGCCCCAAGGCCAGCTGTTGCCCACAGCTGGCCTCGCTCTATATTGGCAACCGCGTGGACAACAACCGGCTGGAGCGGGGACAGGGGCAGGCAATGGGTCGTTTTCTGATTTGGGGTACCGTCATCATTTTGGCGGCCGTTGGTCTTTATTCTGTACTGAACTACAACACTTTGTCCGAGACGAATGTCGCGCGAAATGGCTGCAGCGACCTTGATGGTCAGGCGCAGGTGGATAGCTGTACGTGGTTGCTTGAGAACGACACGACACTGGATGACGCCCATCTGGCATCCGTATTTCTCAATCGCGCCAACGGGTTTACTGACATTGGTGAGCTGGACAATGCGCTTGTGGACTACTCGGAGTCCGTAAGCGTCAATCCTGATGACTTCAAAACCTACTATAATCGGGCTTTGGTCTATCGCTGGAAGGGTGACTACTCCAAAGCCCTGGCAGACCACACAAAATCAATTTCCCTGTTTGACAAACACCCGGCGCTCTTCAGGGAGCGGGCGGAGACGCTCTACATGGCACAGCGCTATGAGGAGAGCCTGCCGGACATCAAGCGCGCATTGAAGCTCGACCCCAACAATGCGGCCACACTCAACTCAATGGCCTGGACGTTGCTGACATTGGGTCGCGCTGAGGAGGCTTTGGACTACTCAAAGCGCTCCCTTGAAAACGACAAAGAGAAATTCTCCGGCTCACTCGATACCTATGCTCATGTCATGGCTGAGCTCGGCCGCAAGGAGGAAGCCATGAATTACTTCCTCAAAGCTGCCCGTATCGGCGACACATATTATGTGCGCGGGTTGCAGGAGGCTCTTATTGAAAAGGGGCTGTACGACGCTGTGCCGGACGGCATTTTGAGTTCAGCAACACGCGCGGCCATTCAGGCATGTGTGGACAGCAACTGCCGGCTATTGCTTGAAACCCCATAAACAAAAAGACCGGGCAGATTTTCCCGCCCGGTCTTGTTGTCGTTCATACTATTGCACGCATCGCCTGCACGCATCACAAGCTCACATTAGTGGCTGACAGCAGGTTCCATGTCCTTGGCCTGTTCAATCCACTTGGCCACGGTGTCTGCACCGGGCACCATGCGTGTCAGGCTCTTTTCGTCATTGGTTTTCTTCATTGCATCCGCCAGGTTTTCGGCGTTGCGATGCTTGAGTTCCTTGACCGTGTCGACGCCAGCAGCTTCCAGCAGCTCAGCATATTCCCCGGCAACGCCTGAGATGCGCATCAGGTCGGCATGGTTCACCCATTTGAGGATGAGCTTGTCCGACAGACCCGTCTTGGCAACG
>BQIY01000482.1 GCA_021604265.1 Nitrospirales bacterium | reverse complement strand
ATTCTTCGTCAGACCGGCACGCGCGGCATACTCCCATTCTGCTTCAGTCGGTAGGCGTTTCCTATTTCCTTCACAATATCGCTTAGCATCGATCCAGGATACCGTCACAACGGGATGGCTACCCCGTCGTGAGACAAAAACACTCTCCGCGCCTTCCGGCTTTCGCCACCAAGCTCCAGACACTTCTGTCCATCGTTCATCGTCCACATAGGCCCAAGCTTTTCCCTGATTCTCCGCCGTTGTTGTATAGGCATTTGCCGTAACAAATTTTCGAAACTGCCGATTCGTCACTTCGTACATATCCAAGTAAAACGCATCCAACGATACCGTATGTTGAGGATGTTCATCGGCACCGGCTTGCTGATCCGTCGTCCCCATTTCGAATAGGCCTGCTGGGATCAGCACCATGTTTCTAGGAGCATCGTCGTAGGCAACTTTCATCTGCTCTGTTTGATCAGCTAGCACATCAATAGTTGCAATCAAGAGATTCAGAACCGCGAATGAAAGGATCACGAACATAGAGACTTCGGGGTAAGAATAACTTCTCGGACTGTTTCATTCATCATTCGTTATATCGCCATACACATTGTTTATTTTACACTGCTGACCTGAACCTTCTCTTGGACGTCCCATCCCCCGCCGACAGCTTTGAACAGGGCAACCATTTCCGTGAGACGGGCTCGCTCTGTCGCCACTAATGCTTGTTCGGCACTCAACACACTCCGTTGCGCGTCTAAAACATCAAGATAGGCAACAAGTCCTTTTCGGTAGCGAATTTCTGCAAGCTCTCGAGCCTCGTTTGCTGCAGCCACTTGTCGATGTTGATGCTGAAGCTGTTCAGCTCGTGTTTGTAACGCAACTAACAAGTCAGACACTTCTCGAAAGGCGTTGAGTATTGTTTGGTGATATTGCTGTAACATTTGCTCATATCGCACTTCAGCAACTTCTAATCGGGCAACATTGGTTTTTCCAAGAAAAATGGGGAGTGTCACCGACGGACCGATACTCATTGAACGACTGGCCCAATTGAACCATTGATCGAATTCACTGGTTTGAAATCCACCAGTTCCTGTAATACTGATTGACGGGAAAAAATAGGCACGGGCTTCGCCAATTCGTGCATTCGCTGCTATCAACCACTGTTCAACTTGGACAATATCCGGTCGACGTTCTAAGAGATCAGCAGGAAGCCCGACAGGAATCTGTGGTTGGATGACTACATTTCTAAGAGGTTTTCTTGAAAGCGCTAACGTATTGGGTTGAGCACCTGTTAGGACTTCAAGGTGATGAGCTTGAACGGCACGCTGCCGATGAAGTTCTGGGATTTGCGCAGCACTTTCCGCGACAAGAATCTCTGCGCGTTTCACATCAAGATCTGATATGAGCCCTGCATCGGCGCGGGTCTCGAGCAAGTTCAACGAATCCTGTCTCAGGGCAAGATTCTTTTCCGCGATTTCAATTTGTTCATCAAGCTCTCGCAATCGAAAATACGACTCCCCGACATCACTAATCAGGGAAAGGACAATTCCACGACGTTCCATATCCAATGCCCCGGCATCTGCCTCAACCGCTTCCATGCCTCGGCGGATCCGTCCCCACAAATCTAACTCCCATCGTAAATCAAGCAAAGCATTCCACACATCGAAGTTCGCTCCTGGTGGCGCGAATCCTTCAGGTGCACCACCAGTGGGGTTGACCAAAATAGTTTCAGAACGTCGATTTCGGCTATACGACCCGTTTACATTGACCTGAGGGTAGAGTCCTGCGCCAGCGGCAGTCATCAGCGCACGCCCTTCTAACACACGAAGACTCGCCTCTCGAACATTGTGATTATTTTCGAGTGCCAGGTCGATGAGCCAAGAGAGTTCGTCGCTTTCAAAAGCCTCCCACCAATTGGCTTCGGGGGATGCCAATGACGTGATCGGAATTGCTGTATCATTCCCCTCAAACGTCATCGAATCCCACGCCCTCGGCACATCAATAGACGGTTGCTGATAATCAGGGCCTACGAGACATCCGGTCATACTCAACATCACGAAACATAGAAGAACGTGTGAGGCGGAAAGCGCGAAGCGTGAAGTGTGAAGCGTGAAGCGAAGATCGCGTAAGAAAGGATTCATTTCAGCACTTCCTGCGTTTCGTTCTTCGACTGTGTCCGTTCAATAAAGACATCGACTTGTTGCCCCACATACACTGGAAACTGCGGCTTCTCGAATTGATAAATGACTTGCAAGACTCGTGTATCGACTCGTTCTCGATTGTCCCCCGTGAGTGAACGCTTGGGGACGATATAGGGTTCAATACGCGTGAATTCAAGGGGAATGGATCGTTCCGTTGAACCTTTCAGGTACGCCACGGCTGAACTCTTTGGTTTGACTAATGGAGCATTCACTTCATCAATATCAGCCCGGACCTGCAGGCTTTCCGTATCGCCCAAGAGAATATAGGGGTCCTGTGCTCCAACCATGGCGTACTCGCCGGCCCGGATATTCACTTGCAGAATCGTTCCGGCTCGAGGAGCGCGCACAGTCAGCCGTTCTAACAAAATTCGAGCTTCGTTTCGCTGCGTTCTTGCCAAGCGCACATCAGCGTTGGCTCGAAGAAGCGCACGTTTCGCTCCTTCAACTTCGTGCCATTTTCGTTGAATATCATCTTGACTGACGGCCCGACGATCTTCGACGGCCTTCAGCCGTCCCAACTGATCCATCAGATCTTTCAATCGAATCTTCTGTTCGTCAACGCGAGCCATAGCCGATGGAATCGCGTCCTGTCGGGTCTGCAATCGTGCACGTAGCTCACGATCATCGAGTTGAAAGAGTGGTTGACCTTGCGTTACTGAGTCACCCACTTCAACATGGGCTTTTGTGACAAGACCGGACACAGGCGGAGCAATACGGACATTTTCATTGACGGCTTCAATAATTCCCGATGCCGCAACCGTTGACGAATACGGATTTCGTGGAGGTTCCTCCA
>BQIY01000481.1 GCA_021604265.1 Nitrospirales bacterium | reverse complement strand
GTGATGGTTCGTCCTTGGGGGATTGATTTCTTCCCAATGGGAATGAGCGTGCATATGAGGATGTTGATGAGGATGTTGGTGAACATGAATATGAACTTGTCTGATTTTCCGTAACACATCGCTTCCCAGTCCTACGCCAATTCCAGCCAATTGGCCAATCGTTCAGGAACCGCAGGCCCCGCAAGGAATACCATGGAGCCGAACAACAGAAGCGTGATCGTATGCCCCAGTCCCCAGTTCAATTCCTGCTTGAGAATGTTGGCCACCGAGTGGCTTTTGGTCGCGAGTGTGGCGACAGTCGCCGCGTGGTCGGCCTTGATCTCACGTCTCACCCCAATGAGAAACCCGAGTCCCGATAGACTGACCATTAGCGGACACCCTGCCGGTTTGAAGCTTTGATTTGTGAGGTCACCCAGTCATACCAGTTTTGAAGTCCCTCGCCAGTCATGGCTGAAACTTGAAATACCTGAAGATTCGGATTCACCTTATGAGCAAATTCCAGGCATGTGTTGACGTCAAAGGTGAGATGAGGCAGAAGATCAATTTTATTCAGGATCATGATGCTCGCATGCTGAAACATGTGGGGATATTTTAACGGTTTGTCTTCCCCTTCGGTGACGGAAAGCACGACGACTTTAGCCTGTTCCCCTAAATCAAATAGAGCAGGACAGACCAGATTGCCGACATTTTCAATCAGCACCAGTGAATTGGATGGAGGCTGCAACGTTTCCAGGCCTCGTGCCAGCATGTCGGCCTCCAGATGGCACCCGGCACCGGTATTAATTTGTACGACCGGACACCCCGCCTTTCGTATACGCTCGGCATCAAATACGGTTTCCTGATCCCCCTCGATCACCGAAATGGGTATGTCATGTTTCAAATCATGAATCGTGCGTTCAAGAAGTGTTGTTTTTCCTGAACCCGGCGAACTGACCAGGTTAAGGGCGACAATATTTCTGCCGAGAAACCACCCACGATTTCGTTCAGCCAGGCGATCATTTTTCGCTAAAATGGCTTGTTCCAGGTGAACAGTGGTTTCCTGTTCATGTCGATGGTCATGATGAGTATCATGCTCATGCTCGTCATGGTGGTGGACTTGATCATGGGGATGAGAGTGATCTGAATGCGAATGGATGGTCTTATCGGTATGCCCGGTTTGCATGTTTGTCACTCTCGGATTGGCTGTATCTGAGCACCCGCATGTCGTACACATCAGGCTGTCACCATTCGCTTCACAAGCAGTTCCTCTCCCGTGAGCCGCGAGATGTCGGCAGAACCACACGGGCATCGTCCGTAGAGTTGCTCGAGTTCAAAGTGAGTTCCACAGGTTCGGCATTCAGCTGTTCCTGGAATTTCAAGGATCTCTAAGTCAGCGCCTTCCACAACGGTTCCTTGACTGACAATGTCGAAACAAAACCGAATGGCTTCGGGCAATACCGCACTGAGTTTGCCGATTGCTATTGTCACTTGCCTCACGGGCTCTCCCTCGGCCTTCTCCGTGACGATGGACACAATATTTCGAGTGATCCCTAGTTCGTGCATGCCAACCTGTCCGAAATAGGAGATTTCGCCACAGCGTTCACCTCAAAAAGAGTCGTAAAGGGTTCATGCCACAGCCGTTCGGTCAGCTCAGCTTTCAGCTTTTCGAGAGTGAGAGAGTCAGCCGGTTTTTTATGGTCCGACCCCACCCGCTCCACTAGGTCAAAAAATTGTTCAGGGACAAATCCCTTTCTGAGTGTCACGTCTACCGTTCGATCATGCTGGGTGACCCACCAACGGAATTGTATGCGCTGATTGCATGCTACAGGTTGTTGGGGATCCAGCAATTGGAACCGATTTCGCTTCACACACCGTGTCACAAACTCGATGGCATCACGGACACCCGGCCCAGGATGCGCACTGACAACGAACAAAAATTTACGATCCCATATTGATTCTTGAGACAGAGCCCATCCAGCCGCCTGCATGGCGCGATACCCGACGCTGGCCCCCCAAACCGCGTTGCCGCGATGAAAAGCAAGAAGTCCCGCATAGGTCAGACGTTGGATTTCCCCGTCTTCAAGTATTTCAATTATCTCAGAAGTCAACAATTTCATGACGATTCTTATCTAGCAGATTCGCGGCAATTGATCGCCCACCAGCGTATCCACGATTCGTGTTCCCCCGAAGGTGGTGGCAAGCATCACCGTTCCTGCTGGAGAGGCTTTGACCTTCCCGATGATGGCGCTATCTTTTCCTAGGGGATGGTCCCGCATGGCCTCAATAAGTTCGTCAGCTTTCTCAGAAGGGACCACCGCCACAATTTTTCCCTCATTGGCCAGGTACAGTGGGTCGAGCCCGAGAATTTCACAGGCCCCCCGAACGGATTCCCGAATAGGCACATAGGATTCGTTGATCTGAATCGACACGTTGGAGGCCAAGGCGAATTCATTCAGAACCGTGGCCAGTCCACCGCGCGTGGCATCCCGCAAACAATGGATATGCGAGCAGATATCCAGCATATGGGAAATCAGATCGTGGACTGACTGAGTGTCGCTCTGAACGTCCGCTTCCAGGGCCAATTCGTTTCGAGCCAGGAGAATGGCCACACCATGGTCGCCGATAAAGCCATTGGTAATGATGGCATCCCCCGGCTGAGCCTTGTCTGCCGCAATGGCCACATCCTCTCGAATGACGCCGATTCCTGCGGTGTTAATGAAGAGCTTGTCCGCCGAACCTTTTTCGACCACCTTGGTATCTCCCGTGACGATGGACACGCCCGCCCGATCAGCCGCATGCTTCATGGCTTCGACAATGAGACTGAGCGTTTCCAAAGAAAACCCCTCTTCAATCACCAGCCCGCATGACAAAAATAACGGGCGGGCGCCGCTGACCGCCAGGTCGTTCACTGTGCCGTTTATGGCCAACTCGCCAATGTTGCCTCCCGGAAAAAATAACGGATCCACGACATAGCTATCCGTGGTAAATGCCAACCGGTCACCATG
>BQIY01000480.1 GCA_021604265.1 Nitrospirales bacterium | reverse complement strand
CTCGAATTAACACACTGCAGCTTCAAAGCCTTCTCAAACAATACGTCGGAGCCGACCTCACAGTGCTCGGCAATATTCCCGACCATGAATCCATTGCCCGCTCAGTGCAGAAATATTTACCCGTCGTCGATCTGGACCCCGACTCCCCCGCATCAGTTGCCTTGGAACACATCGCGGACACTCTTGCCGCACGGCTCTAAGCCACAAGAAAAAACTTCACCTTCTCAGGCTCATACCGTCAGCCGCGCGTGAAGATCAGTCTAAGTTTTCAGCCGCGAAAAAGTCCGGCAACATGTGAATGCGGAGGGCACAGAGAGATAGGAGAGAGTCGTGGAAGCGTTATTGTGACGGAAGGCCTTTTGACAATGTGTTGAGCGCCTCAGAAAGACCGCCGAGTTCAGCGCCTTTCTTCTCAAGCTCTTCACGAATCACCTTGAGTTGTTGAGCAAGGCCATCTCGCTCTTGACCAACGCGGTCAGATTCCGCAAGCGAATCCTGATACTTTTTGATTTCAGATTTAAACTCCACAGAAGCGGCTTGCGCGTCCTTCACTTCACGCCTTGCTTCTTCCAGGTCTTGGGTCAATCGCACAACCTGTTCTTGTGCTGCCTGATAATTCTCTTGTGTTTCAGCATGAGCTTCTTCGTTTTTCAAAAATTGTCGATGCAATGAATCAATCGCCACGCTCCATTCCCGCACAGCACCAGCCGGCAACGTGGGAAGGGAAGGGAAGGGGCCGGCTTGCCCCAACTTGGGCACACATGTTTCCAACCAATCCACAAAGGCGGTCACGTCCCGAAAGTTAAAATCATTCGAGGTCGAATGTGCATCCTGGGATTTTTCTTGTATGGGCTGAACGAAATGATCGGCTTCATCAATGGGCTCATCGTGAGTTGCTGTCCCCTTATAATGCTGAAGCAACACCGCAACGCAATGTCGACAAAACGGCTTCTCATTGGAAGGGCATGAGCATTTTGTTGCCAAGACACCAGAGCGTAATTTAATAGTCTGCGAATAGACGCCAAACGTCCCGCTCACTTCTGCAGAAACTGAATCAGCGCCTGCCTCAAGAATTTGCACACGGCTCTCGGTAAAATATTGCTTGCCAAGCCGATACACTTGCCCGCCAACCACGGAATGTATCATGTCAGGCTGGAGTTGCGTGAGCGTTTGTGCTGAACATGCGATACGGTTACGCATAGACTCCTCACTGGCTTAAGATGGAACGTGATTCGAAGCTGCCAATTCCGCGGACACCGTGTCCCTTCATCCTACATTGCAACAAGGCCGTCACGTTCAACACATGTCAATGAAATCGCGTGAAGCAATACGGCCCACCTGTCACAGCTGCTCCCCGTCAACTTGTCCTTTTACTGTATCGGTCACGATAGCAGAAAATTAACGCAGACAGACGAGCAAGCGAATACCTATTGGGGGTTCTCCCTCATTGAGCAATCCCACCCTCTCGGTCAAACAAGAACACAGAAAAGGGTCTGGACCTCATGCGCAAAAAAAGTCTCAATACATTCCGCCGTCACATGACAACGCAACTTCTCACAAGATGGTTCATTCTCCACCAATATGACATGGACACAGCGTTAAACCTAGCATCTGACCAACATTGCCATGGGAACGACATCATCCGTCTATTATGCATGAACACACCCTCTGAGCCAACCGGTTTCATGTCACGACGCTTCAAACCTCGCATGAGATTTCTCGAGGAAAAAGACGATCTGAAATGAACAACCGTCTCACGTCACCCAAAGATCAGACGACACAGGGCCATTCCGATGGACAGGAAAGTCAGCAAGAATAGCGGCAATGAGCAATGGGGAGGAATGAGCAAGGTGCAAGGTGCAAGGTGCATGCGTCAACACTCTACGCGACGACATGAGAAGGGAAATTGACCGAAGCGACCGACGGGAAGTATTACTCCTTTTCATGGAAATGACCTAACGCTGCATGATGCAACTCATGACCGCAGACAGCAAAGTTCCATTTCGGGCAATACAAGGTATTCGTGGTGAAATCAAAAAACCCTCTCAGAGTTTTCAGGGACGGCATGTTCCCTCCATGCGATGGCATGAACTGAACACCGTTTTGCCCGGTTCGATTTCCCCACTCCTCATGCAAGGTTTGTTGATCGAGAAACACCACATTGAGGTGTTGAAGTTCATACTCTTCTCGATATCGGCCGTCAGTCGCACAGCCCAGCATTCCACAGAACATCAATAGCGAGAGCACTAGGCAACATAATTTCACACAGCGGCGGGTAGAAGGAATTCGAATAGTCGTTTGATCCTGAGCTGTGAAAAACATCGGCATGATTCGCGTTCGCGGCGCTAGCAAGAAAAGTCACACGGCTTGATGTTCTTGTCGGTTTCAACTCGCTGCTCCTTAAACGTGAACCAATATCTTCTTGAACAAGAATACGCATAGAGACAATTACATTGGGGATTCTGAATGCCCCAGCATCTGGATATTTCAATGTGGCACGCCTATTTCTTTACTGATTCCTACGGATGGTCAAACAGTTTTAGTTGATTCAAAAATCTTTGGAAAGCATTCCAGAATAACTGAAGTGAAAATACGTATTGAAATGAGGAAAAAGAAACAGGCGGCTGACTGATGAAAAATGGTGAGTTTTTACGCGGTTAAAGTATCTCAAAAAATCAGCGAGGACGATTTTACTTTAAATACGGTCGTAACCCTTGGTAGTTCTGGCCTAGAGTGTGCCCATCCTTTTCCCACGCTTGCATAAAGGTTGAAAACCGGCGCTTGTCATAACGTCCCAACATCGAGGCTCGAATAACAAACTCGCCGGTATCGGCCCAGAAAAAACGGGAAACCGAGGCATGTCGATTCAAGTCATTAATCAGCGACAATCGCGAAAGATCATCCTCTCCAGAATCACCCACCTCGGAACTGGACTGCGATTCGATGCCGGCAAAGGCCGACTGAACCATAATTCCATCCTTGAGCGGC
>BQIY01000479.1 GCA_021604265.1 Nitrospirales bacterium | reverse complement strand
AGGCGGTGCGGCAGCAGGTCGAAGAGCCGATCTATGTCCGCCCGGCGGAACGGGTGAACTGGCTGTAAGTCACACAGACGACAGTCGAGAGGTGAGTCCACAGGCCGGAAGGGGCATGCCCCTTCCGGCCTGTGGTGTTATGGATAGGTCTTTAGGAGATGATGAAATACTATGCGTTACTTTCCTAATTCGCGATCCAAGTTGAATGCGGCGCTGATGAGCGCTAAATGTGTAAAGGCTTGAGGGAAGTTTCCCAGCGCTTCTCCGTGGTGTCCCGTTTCTTCGGCATATAGGCCGACGTGATTGGCATATCCTAACATTTGTTCGAAGAGCAGTCGGGCATCATCAAGTCGTGTACGATCGACTTTTCCCGCTCTGGTCATCGCTTCGACAAGCCAGAAGGTACAAATATTAAAGGTGCCCTCTTCTCCGGTGAGTCCATCCTGCGTATCCGCAATATTGTACCGATAGACCAATCCATTGGACGTCAACCCGCCATCATCAGGCGATCGGGTTGTAGCATCAAGTGTTTTGAGCATACGCGGATCAGTTGGGGACACAAAGAAGACGAGCGGCATCATGAGGTTTGCCGCATCGAGTGAAGAGCTCCCGTATCGCTGAACGAACGTTTGATTGTTTGCATCCCACCCTTTGGTCATGATTTCTTCATAAATTATATCTCGTGTTTTTAACCAACGGTCGCGATCTGCAGGAAAGGAACGTTTGTCAGCAAGACGAATTCCACGGTCAAGCGCTACCCAACACATCAGTTTAGAATAAACAAAATGCTGTTGTCCGCCTCGAACTTCCCAGACGCCTTCGTCTGTCCGTTGCCAATTATCACAGACCCAATTAATGAGACGACGAAGATGTTTCCAGAGGTCGTAAGAGATGGGTGTCCCGTACTTATTATACAGGTAGACGGAGTCCAGGAGTTCACCGTAAATGTCAAGTTGTAACTGATCGTAGGCGCCGTTGCCGACGCGGACGGGTTTTGAGCCTTTATAGCCATCCAAGTGGTCGAGCGATTCTTCGGTTAAGGTATGACGGCCATCGATTCCATACATGATTTGCAAGGATCCTTCAGGACTCAACTCATGGCATCGGGCTTCTAGCCAATGCATGAATTGCGTCGCTTCATCCGTAAACCCGATGCGCAGGAGCCCATAGATCGTGAAGGCGGCATCACGAATCCAGGTATAGCGATAATCCCAATTTCGTTCACCTCCAATGCCTTCAGGGAGACTGCATGTTGGTGCAGCTACAATGGCGCCCGTTGGTTCAAAGGTTAAGAGTTTTAAGACCAGGGCAGAGCGATACACGGTTTCACGCCACCGACCAGTATAGGTGCATTTTGAAAGCCACCGGCGCCAATAATCCACGGTTTGTTTGAAAAGTTCTTCAGCTTGATATTCAGATAAACCCAATTCGGCTTGATCGTCAGGTTGAATTTCTTGAAGCGAAAAATCGACTTCTTCGCCTTCTTTGAGCGTGAATTCAGCAACGACGCCATTGCCTTCTTGCTTGAGTTCAATGCGAGTCCCCAATCGAATCGTGAGTGTTGACGATTCGAAAATAGCTCCATGCTGAGTCATAATCGTTTTATGCGCATCGCGCGCATAATTAAATGCTGGCCGGCAGACGATGCGAAAAGCCATCGTGCCGCGAATGGCTTGAACCCGGCGTATCAACCCGTTGGGGTGTCTACGGTTTGACCGAAAGCCCACGGGCATAAAGTCGATAACCCGGCCGACACCTTCAGGCGAAAGAAATCGAGTGACAAGGACATTCGTATCCGGCCAATAATATTGTTTATTGGTGACTCGGTAAGACGAGGGTGCAATAGAGAATCGTCCTCCATTTTGGTCATCAAGAATGGATGCGAAGATACTGGGAGAATCAAAGTGAGGAAAGCACAACCAGTCGATTGAGCCGTTCATGCCGACCAAAGCTGTGGTGCGCATATTTCCAATGAGACCATAGTTTTCAATGGGTTGGTAGGGCATGAGGGACTCCAAGTTCAAATGATGGTCATCGTGATGTCGGAGATTGATGGTGAACGTATTAAGATGATTGTACTGTGTTAAGGGGCTTCTGTCACAAACCTCTGCCTCAATAGTTGATGCTCGTCAATGGCAAGATGATCGTGACGGAGCGTAGTGGATTCATGGGTTTCGTTGACTTAGCATGGGTGGGATGCGAGACTGGGTGAATCCCCCTACATCTCCAATATTCTATTTCTCTATTCAAGGAGGTTCGTTGATGAAGCATGTATTCACTGTATTAATGATTGGTCTGTTCCTGGTAGGGGCAAGTTCTGTTTCTTTGGCACTTGATCTTGGCATGGGTGACGACAAGGTTAAAGATGCAGAGGCGACAATGAATGAAATGGCCCAAGAGGGTGAAGATAAAGTCAAAGAAGCCAAGGGTGAAGAGAAGGAACAAAGTATGGCAGAAAAGATTCAATCCAAGAGTAAAGATGAAATTAAGGAGAAGATTGACGATATGAAAAGTGGTATGGGAAGGTAATTCATTCTTCATGGTTCAGCGATGAGAGGTGAGGTGGTTGTGGAAGGGCCAGCATTGGCTAGTCTCAGCTGGCCCTTCCATAAAATGGTTCTTGATATGCTGAACATAGAACTCATAAATTGGCCATTATCCCGTCTGTGGTGAGCTTTGATTTTGCCTAACCTGTTCACATGATGCAGACGCACGTGAGCAGCATGTTTGTTTCTTTTCTATCATTGTCTTTTGTTCACCTTAAAGGAGGTTGTAGATGAAACATGTATTGGCAGCTTTGTTAACAGGTATGTTTTTGTTGGGGACTAGTTCTTTTTCTTCGGCTCTTGAACTCGATATGAAAAAAATGACCGATAAGGCAGAAGAAGCTAAAAAGGAAACCAGCGAGAAAGCTCAAGATGTAGCTGAGAAGTCTGAAGAGAAACAGGCTAAAGAAAAAAGTGACGGGATGATGGGCGATATCAAGGCCAAGG
>BQIY01000478.1 GCA_021604265.1 Nitrospirales bacterium | reverse complement strand
CACACAATCAACACCGTTTCGTATGTTCTCCCAAAATTCCTGGACGTGATGCGCTCGAGGAAAGCGACCAGCCATTCCAATAATGGCGATAGAGTCCGGCAAACCGCTCATACCGTTTATGCTGTCCTGGGATTGGAGGTTGTCATTCATGGTGTGTTGCCTCTAACGAAATGATGACGGAGTTCTGGAAGTTGTCGTACTTTTCCTAACTTCGCGCATACGAAAAAAAGCCGATTGTTGTGACACCGCACGACTCTTAGCCATAGAGGCTGATTGAGACGAACTCGCATGGCCTCGCTCGATAAAATCTGCTAATTTTCTGATGGTCGGATACTGAAAGAGCATTGCCACAGGAACGTTCGTAGAGATACCCGCTAATGACAAGAACTTTTGCAGTTTGCTGTGAATCTGAACAACATGAAGCGAGCTACCACCGAGTTCCTCCAAACTATCAAGGAGGCCGACATCTTCAAGATCCAATACCTCCATCCAAATTGTTCTGAGCAGGCGCTCGGTTTTTGTCCTAGCCCGCACGTAAGTCTGTTCCAACGCAGGACGTGGATGCTTTATCGCCATAACATATTGCAGAATTTTTTCCGCACTCGACATTTCCTCACTGATCCATGCTAGAACACTTGACCAATCAGATGAGTCCCGCATTGGATAAACCTTGTCCTCATTAATCCGTTCCTCTTGATCTAGAGGCATACACTTCAAATCTTTTCGATCTTTGAGGTTATCGTGCGTGACCGGTACAGATGATATCGTTTGTATGTTTCGCGCTGAGAACAGCACCGATATCTCACCGTCTCCACTCTTCAGAATTTCGGAATGAGTAGGTAGAATTTGATCGGTCGTCGCAGCCATACGGCGAATGAACTCGAATGCCGGCTCGTTCTTTGTTGTGGGCCTATAGATGAGTCGAACCGCTTCCAGCCCATGTTGGATAGCAATCCGTCCAAGTTCTTGGAGCATTCGATGTTCGACACCACGGCCAAGAACTCGACAACTAAGCAAAAAAGACTCGACTTCTAGATGATGCACCCCGATTCGATACAGTATGCTACCTACCAATCCGTAATCACCAAATCGATCAGAGACCTCAACAACCAACACGTGCTGATTCGCTATTTGGATCCACTGCCAAATATCACTTTCCGTACAGCGACGCGTCGTCAAGTTAAATTGATTCGTCCGTTGTGTCAGCTGTGAAACTCGGGAGACTTGAGACTGTTTCAGCAAGGAAAGATGAATAGATAGCTGCAATGTTTCTAGAAAGTTTTCAAGGGATTCAGCGGTCCGACGAGCTTGCTCTCGTTTTATATTCTGCTGATATTGACGAGTACGCCCTCGATCCTCTTGTGTAACCTTCATATGATCAAAAGCCCACATGTGGGCCAACGCGTGAGGAATGCTTGAAACCTCTGTTGGCAATTGAATGGTCAGCACTTCTGGGCAATTCGCTCGGACTTCCGCGCATTCAATCGGATTATCATCAAGAAAAATAAAACTATCCAACCCGAGGTTAAATTCTTCTGATAACGATTTGATATTTTCCGACTTCGGCTGCCAATTGATACGCCAGCCCACTAGTTGATCGAGATTCAGCAGCATATCCGATCGATTGATAAAGACATTGAGCACGTCATTTTCGTGATTTTTACTGCACAAACACAGAAGCATTCCCGCCTCATATTGAGCTCGCATAAACATCTGCACCGTTAAGTATGGTTCTTCGATCGAAATATGCTCTGGCCCATCTTCTCCGCATGCCCCACGCCATAGTGTATAGTCACAATCAAGAACAACAACCTTGTATAAGGGCCGTTTCAATCCCCAAATCTTACGCAACGCCATGGTGCCCAAAGCCGTAAAATATTCGTCCGTATAAGGGATATGGGCAATGCGGTCAGCATACGGATCATAGAATTCTCGAACTGGATAGATCTCCTGCAGCTGGGATGTGGTGACAACGTAGAGATTGTCGATGTCTTGTGTTTCCTCAACGATCTTGTGCTCTACTTTTTGAAGCATATGTGCGAACGAAGTAAGTGTCATATCTGTCAACCAACCATGTGCCGGTGGACAAAACATGACAAGATGCGGAGCAGACAAAGGCGAAATAGCCGCCCTGAGTGCAGCAATAAACTCTTGCGCCATCTCGTGCAACGAACGGCGGACCCACTCAGTCTCAACATCACAACCCCTTAATGACGGCCTTCGGGATTGGCTTTCTAGTCCATCCCGAACAGACACCCAATCTTCAAGACATATCAGCAAAAGACAGACCTCTTCCGTATCGTGAGTCATGCTTCGATCGGAATTAAGAAGGAATTGAAATATTTGATTGTAGGGAGCAAAGTGTACTGTAAGATCCAATCCAAGCTTGCTCCCCCAAAACAAGAGGCTTTTTCGAATGGGATCAGGCGTAAATGTTGCTGAAACGGTGATCTTTAGCATAAACCTATACTTTCGTAGGTCATTCACACTATGGGTAAACTTCTACCTACCTGGAAAATTTTAAAGAAAAACAAAATTCGGAAGGGGCCATTTACTTCCGAAAGTCAAACAACCAAACACACATCTGTTCGCGTTGCTATAATTCGGAATGTGGTCATATCCCACAATTAAACACAGCACCCCCATCCAGGATCTAATCCATCTTCAATGATTTGCAGGAGGACTTGTTGAAAAGTGAACGGGGAACCTGGAGAGGGACCTACGGATTAGAAGGGAGTGTTGCGACTGCTTACACCAGGACCCGTAGGGATATCAAGAAAAGTATAAGAAGGGTGGCACTCACGGAATTTTGCCTGCTGGAGTTCAGGAATCATCAAAACCGAATTCTATGAACTCGGTAGATAAACAAAAAAACGTATCAAGACAAAAGACTCTATCTGCGATTCAAGATCTAGCAAAGGCTTTACTCCTCACTCACGATTTGCCTTCTGCAACTTACAACTTTTCTTTTTTCAGGTTGGCCCCTCACACTGACATTTTA
>BQIY01000477.1 GCA_021604265.1 Nitrospirales bacterium | reverse complement strand
CCGGCGTTCGGCTTTCAAAAATTCGACGCGCCGCTGTGAAGCTTCGGTTGGGTGGAGTCGGCTATTACGGCCGGCGAGGATTCATCCATATCGATACCGGAGCGGTCCGGTACTGGTAAATCCTTCTTTCATTATCACGTTTCAACCAACATCTTCCGGTTTTATAAAAGCTCTGAGGAATAGTCGGGGAATTAAATCCTGCCTATAGGATGGGCAAATCCCATGGGTAAATTCCGCATAGGACACCGGTCCCGAATATACGCTTGGGTCTGTTGAAAAAAGCCGCCAGCGGCGTTCTCGCCATTTTCCCGTGCTCACGTACTACGCGTACGCTCCGCGCGTAAAAACGGCTGCGGCCTTCCCTTCGGCGTGACTCAGGGCAGGACTGGACGGACCCTTCGGGAAGACTCAGGGCATGCTTTTTTGAACCGACCCGGAGCCTTTGGTGAGTAATCTAATCCTGGGCAAATTTGCCCTTGAACATCTTTATTATTCAACACTCCCTGCATTGGACTCTTCACGCTATTCGCACTTATTTGATTCTCATGCTGTTCCTCCAGGTCTATTCCGACCTAATTCGGGAGTGACCGGCAAATGGGCAAACGGCCGGAGTAGCACTCCCAGTCTTCTATGAGGTAATATTTTCAACATTGCATTGAAAGGTTTTATGGGTTGTCATGCCGGGCAATCACTTCAACGTCGCACAATACGTCACTCACACTTCTTGATACTCGAGACAAAAGAGATGTGAGCATCCACTCATTTTCGAGGACAACACTGGCTCATGAGGAATTGGAGTCGAGGTATATTTTTAGGCCATCTCACCTCACTGGAACGGCTCAATGCCATCACTGACGGCGTGTACGCAATCGTGATCACCCTTCTGGTGCTGGATCTGAAGGTGCCTGAAACTCCGGGGCTGACCACAGGGCAGCTTCTTATCGACCTGCAGGAACAGATCCCAAATTTTGCTGCCTGGATACTCAGTTTTTATATGGCGGCGTTTCTGTGGATGAGGAATTTTTGGATTCTCAAGCACCTTGATAAATGCGATGAAAAGACATTCTGGTTGAACTTTGTTCATCTGATGTTTGTCTCGCTTATCCCTTACGCGGCCTCGTTGCTCGGACATTACGAAGAAGATGCCGTTGCGGTCATAATTTTCTCCTCAACGCTTGGTCTGGCCAGTTTTTCCTTACTGATCCTCCACCAGTATGTGGCCGCCAAACGCGATTGGCATCTGGAGGGTGCTCCTAAGCTCTGGACGAACCCGAACTTGTGGGCCATGTACCCCGCACCACTTTTCGCGATAGGTTCTATCCTCATCTCTTTCAACAGCGTCAATGGAGCGATTGCCTTCTGGTTCCTCGCCCCGCTCTGGACACGTCTTTTCTCACAGAAGTAATCGGACTTAGAACAAGAACACGCATCCGGTCAGAGAAAAAGATGATGAATTCCAATCAACAGGGACAGCTATCACTGAGCCGATTCTGGGTCATATTAACCATATGGTGGGGGGTCGGCCTTTTTGCCTGTGCCTCCCAGGACCTGGTATTGACAGGGTCATGGGTGAGTGCAGAGCTGACACATCCGTCGCCCTTCTTTACTGAGACTCTGGGCGACGACCGGCACAAACCTATCATTCTTTCCTTTGACCAGGCTGGTGGGTTCGTATGGCTTGCCCCCCAGGAGGTTTGCCACTTCGGAACCTATCGTGTCCAAGACCACACCCTCCTTTTGACTGAGCCGGAAGGTGAAACAGTCATCCTCCGGTATGCCTTCATTGGTCATCAACTCCAACTGAAAAGCTCAGATGGTTTTATGTTCGATTTTCGAAAGGTCCCGCACCAAGCCGATGCGGATGCCAAGCCCTGCAAACGATAGAAAGGAGATACCAGTGGGAGCCGAAGAGGAAGAGTTGAAAACAAAAATTCGTCAACTGGTCAATGAACGGTTTGACGGTGACTTTCGTAAAGGCTTCGACCACTACGATAAAATCGATGGAGAGGATTTCAAGATCGGCTCATCCGCCTTGGAGCAACTCTTAGCCGATGCCAAGGTCGGAAACTTCCTGACCCGAAAACTATGGATGGAAGGCGTCCTGAAGGTACTCGACAAGGACAAGGACGGTGCCATTTCCTGGGATGAGTTTGAATCGATTCTTGATGACAGCCCGCAAACCAAGGCCAGTGAGGCCACGGAACCGGGAGATGAGCGATCCCCTGACAAATAGGGTTGACCATTGGGAATGAAAAGGCCTCCCAACCACTCTTTCAAGAATGTCACGCCAATCGAAAGGGGCCTTTAATGAAACCAGCCCCGTACATAAAAAAATATTCCCAATCCCCCACCCAGCAAAACCATGAAACCGAGAATGATAAAGTAGCCGTAGTGCATCTGAAGTTCGGGCATATTTGTGAAGTTCATGCCGTAAATACCGGCAATAAGGGTGAGTGGCATAAAAATGGCCGAAATGACTGTCAGGACTTGAAGACGATTGTTGGTGCTATTCTGCAGCGACAAATTGTAGTATTGAGATAAACCCTGTAGCCTTCCCTCCAGACGTTCCAACCAACGCTGCATTTGCATTAATTCGTTCATGGCCTCTTTAAAATACAATCGCACGTCATGCAATTCCAATAGAGGGGATTTCAACGTGAGTAAGCCTCCCAAGAAAATGAGACGATCTTCAGTCGTTGATTGGAGACGGCTAACCTGATTGGTCAGATTCTGAATATCATTGAGTACTTCGGTGTTAAGACACTGATCAAAGTTATTTGACAATTCCCCGATCGATTGCCGAGTTTGCTGATACAATTCAATATCACGATTAATGACCAATAACAGGATATGGAGAAGAAGGTCCGTGATGGCGGTGGTTCCGATCCCTCCGAACCGGTCGATCCTCGCGAAAATTTGTTCCAGGGGCAAGGGCATTCCATTGTGGAGAATAATGAGGGTTTCTCGCACACAGATCATCGAAATATAGAGATCCTTAAAAT
>BQIY01000476.1 GCA_021604265.1 Nitrospirales bacterium | reverse complement strand
ATGGCAATCCATGCAGAGTCTGAGCGATTTCAAGTGTTACAGCTGACGCCGCTGAGCTTTAGCCAAGGTTTAGGATTTTATCGCTGGCCTACGGGGTGGGCGATTCGTTGGGTGACCGCGCAGGGGGGAGGAAGTATGCAGCTCGAGCTATCAGCATTTCATCGTGTCGCCAATTGGGTGGTTGGTGGTTTTGCAATGGGAATTGTTCAGGGAACGGCCACCTATCGTGGAAAAACGTTTCCTGTCTATGGATTAGTCGAACTCATTATGTGAATGTCAAATTCGATCTGGATGTAATGAGCCAGGTTTGAAAAGAGCTGGCTCATCATGGTCAAGATCACCGATTCGATGCGTTGAGAGCCGTTATTCATCGACAATTTTTTCGAGTTCAGCGGCATAGCCATCATTTGTGATTTCGGCCCTCACTTTTGCTCCAGGCTGGACATTCCCTGTGACGATAGTTCTTCCATCAACGCGAATACGTTGTTCGTCTCCTTCATCATCCATAATAACGTAAATATTTTCTTCAACTGTCAGTAATATCCCTTCCAAGGTATTCGACCCGAGCGTAAACAGGTCATTGCCAAAAGCGTTGGACGCACTGAGTCCCATAGTCGCAGTGGCCAACCCCAGTAGGATCCATATTGTGAGTGCGCCGACAGTTTTTTTCATGAAAACCCTCCATGGTTCGTGCTCTAAAGTAAGAAATCGAGACCTTCAGGCCCAATGAATAAATATAGATATGCTCTAATGTGTAATATAAGAGCAAAGATAGTGCCAGGTGAAAATTGAAAGGAAAATAATTTGGGAAATCAATGAGATAAACGTCTTGGATTCTATGTATAGCTTCTTTCCCAGAAAATAGTTAATGAAGGAACTACCCTACAGATTAAGTTCGAGTCTCTGGAGGCGAGGTCAATGGTTAAGTCAGTGGTAGGTCGTTCTCGAAATGAGAAAATATGACGTGACGTGACGATGTTTGCGTTGAGTGGGCGTCGTTCTGCCATGGAGGATATTATTGACAATAGTTTATATATTAACTATATAAATAAATACTAATGGAGACCTATAATCTTCAAGATGATCCGTATTTGAAAGTCCTTCGGCCTTTGGTCGAGGCCTATCAAGCCATATTTGAAGTTGGTGATCGTCATATACGATCCATGGGGCTGACTCCTGCGCAGTTTGATGTTCTTGCAGAGCTATGGGGAACGAATGGAATGACGGCCGTCGAACTTTCTCGTTCGACATTACTGGCCAAAGCCAGTTTGACTGGAATTATCGACCGTCTAGAAAAAAAGGGGTTGGTTGAGCGGCAGCTGGTGCCTGGCGATCGACGGTGCATGAAGGTGACGCTGACCAAGTTAGGGACCACCGTGCATCGTAAGTGTTTCCCATCGCAAGTCAATATGATGCGGCCGTATTTTGAGCGGGCATTAAGTCAACGTGATGTGAATGTATTGCAAGAGTTGTTAGTATGTTTGCGAGATAGTTGCAAAAATCGATAAATACGTTTCCCGATGACAATCGTGGAATGAACAGCAAATTCGCATCATACGATGCCTGTGAAAAGGAGGCCGTTCTCGAGTGAGGATTGTCGTGATTGGAGCAAGCGGCACAATTGGTCGTGCCGTGGTGAAAGAGTTGGAACCGCGTCATGAGATGGTGAAGGTCGGGCATCGTAATGGGGATGTCACCGTGGATATCACGTCTGCAGATTCCATTCAGCGCATGTATCAATCAATTGGACATGTTGATGCGGTTGTGTCGGCTGCCGGGAGTGCGCCTTTCGGTCCGCTTGACACATTAACAGAGAAAGAGTTTGGCATTGGGGTTGGTCATAAATTAATGGGGCAAATCAATCTTGTTCTTATTGGCCGTGACTTTGTGAACGATGGGGGTTCGTTTACTGTCACCAGTGGGGTGTTACGTCACGATCCGGTCTACTGCGGTGCCGCGGTGACAACGGTGAATGCCGGGCTTGAAGGGTTTGTTCTTGGAGCATCGATTGAAATGCCGAGAAGGATCCGAATCAATGCCGTGAGTCCTGAAGTGGTCGAAGAATCAATGGGAAAAATCGGATCGTTTTTCCGAGGGCATATTCCTGTTCCCGCTTCGAAAGTTGCGCTCGCCTATAGCAAAAGTGTGGAAGGTCGTTTAACAGGCCAAGTCTTTCCTGCCCACTAATGGTGATGATGTCTGATTCTTCTTCACGATCGCTTCTCTATGTCACTGATCCCATGTGTTCGTGGTGCTGGGGATTTTCTCCTGTCATGGACAGAGTCTGTCAGCGATATCAGCATCGTCTGGGGATCGAGGTTTTGGTTGGCGGATTGAGGCCGGGTAATACTGAGAGATTTGATGAACAAAGAAGGAACTATATCCTTGGTCATTGGCATGCGGTTCATGAGCGAACAGGACAATCTTTTAATTTTGCCTGTCAAATGGCGTCAGACTTTACCTATGATACGGAACCTGCGGCTCGTGCCGTTGTGGCTGTGAGGCACATTGAGGCCTCTCGAGTATTCCCGTATTTACATGATGTTCAAGAAGCATTTTATGTGAAGAACTTAGATGTGACAAAGGAGGCAGTGCTTGCCGATCTGGCGCAATCGCAGGGCATGACGAGAGAGTATTTTCTTGAATCGTTTCGAAGTGCTGAGTTGAAAAGGACTGTGTGGAGTGAGTTTGATCAAGTTCGACAGTGGGGAGTCAATGGATTTCCGACACTCCTTGCGCAGCAGAACGAGGAGACGACCATCCTGACGCATGGATATCAGTCGATCGACGTCCTTGCTCCGATCATTGAAACATGGTTGAATTCAACAATGACTCATGGTTAGAGCCGGGATTGTGTCCGGCTTTCCCTGATGAGCTGGATGCGGCCCCAGGGGATGTGTCTCGGTAAGTAGCCTCATAGTTATTTGATCCTGATCATCATTTTTAATAAGGAGGTTTCTATCATGAAGCAGGTATCGACAATGAAACGTGTGATCGTGTTCGC
>BQIY01000475.1 GCA_021604265.1 Nitrospirales bacterium | reverse complement strand
AGATTCTGGTCTAAGACCAGTTTCATGAATTAGCCACGGATAGTTTTTTCTCACGATCGGCGGCAAATGCAAGGCAGGCGTGGATATCATGTTTCGTGAGTTCAGGAAAATCGCTGATAATCTCATCTTCTGTCATCCCTGATGCCAAGTATTCCAGCACATCTGAAACGGTGATCCGCATCCCTCTGATGCAAGGTTTCCCGCTGCGTTTTCCTGGCTCAATTGTGATAATTTCTGTGTAGTCCATGCTCATATAGTACCTTCCTAACCTGAGAATGACAACTGGAACAGTTGAATGGTGCGGTCAAAGTAATAGGAGTTATTGGGCCCAACCGTGGTATGAATATTAATTCAATGGGGACAAACTCAATTACCGTCATGACTCTATTACCCTGAATCGCTTGCTCGTTCTTGGCGACGTGCGCGCAAGGATACATAGAATCGACAAAGTTTCTTTGGATCTCCGGTGAGTGCCTAAAGGAAATATTTTGACCAAGGGGGTGCGCTAGGTTCCTATAGAACAGATGTTTTTGGGGCTTTTTCAAGAGGAAGGGACGTAATATGAGAAAAGTAAATAGACCCTTTCAGGAAGACGGCCATGAAGCTTTGTCGAAATTAATTCCTGCAAGAAAGCGAAGCGATGTGCTTAACGAGGCGTTACGCCAAGAAATGTTGCATCGACAACGTGAGCTGGCCGCTGCCCGTATTAAGCAATTGCGTAAACGAAGTGCGACATTGACAGGACACGAGATTATGAAGGCGATCAGAAACGATCGCTCGAAATCAGCCGCATGATCATTATTCCTGATGCTTCTGTTATTCTAACTATAGAATCAGACTCGAATTTATACTCTTTTTTGTCTTCTGTTAGTCGACGTGATTCATGAACGTCTTGCCCGGTAGAGATGTAAGAACTGCTGGCGCAAGACCACCTATTCCGGCGCTGACTGCTCGTCTTGGGCGACGTGGCCGCGCATGGATTTGTCGGTGATATTCTTTTCTATTTCTAGGGCGATGACGTGAGCGAGTTGGTCGGCTGATAGGGCGCCCATGGGCAGGCCTTGGGTTTCTGCATAATACGGATCTTCTGGAATGGCCTTCCGATGATAATTTACTAAGATTTTTGCCGGTTGGATAGAGGTTTCGTTCTTTCCGACTGTTACCGACTGATCTTTTGGCAATACGCGCGTTCGCGTCGCCCAGTCTCTCGAGTCGATCTTCACAAACGAGACATTCCAAATTCGTCCATTCAATAAATATCTGACGGCTTTCGGCGTGCGTTCGACAAACGAGGGGTCGCGGACAAGTATCTGAAGCGCTTCGCGAATTCGGATATCATAAAGTTTCACGGTAGAATCTGGATGGGTGGGTTTTATCAATTGCCGAGAACCGACATCAAAGGACGATTGCTTCATCAGGCTCTGATAATCATCAACCGTAGTGAGATAGGTTTGAAAGAGCGACTGCAGGACTTGTTCCCGTTCCTTGCCAGACATACGATTAATTTCTTTAATGGATTGAATTGGAGCCTCTTTTAAATTTCTTTGTACGGAAATTTTTCGTGGTTTAGGTTGGGTCGCCGCTTTGCTCAAGACCCATTGGAACTCTCGTTCCAAGCGTGGAATCAGTTTTTCGGGATCATTAAGATAGCCTTCCTGTTTAAGCTTTAAGGCGTTCACGAGTAGCACGACCTGTTTCTGTTTTTTGGTTCTGGCCACGAGAAATGGAAATTCTTTGACAAACCGATTAAAAACTTTTGGCTCAATGACAACCTTGTTGAGGACACCTTTTTCGATGGCCTGATCGAATCGCGGATATTGATGGCGCTGTTGAAGCATTGTGCTGAGAGCCTCGACCACTGTGTGTACGGCATCGTCCGCCACGGATTTTTCTAAGACGATTCCTTCGGCTGCGCCTTTGCCTTTACCCAGAAACACCTGAAAGTCTGCGCCTGGAACGTTGTGGCCGGCGGTTGTCGTAGTGTGTGCATGCTGGTCTCCATGTCCTTCATCGCCGAAAGTGAGAGTGCTGCTGCTCACGATCCATATGCCTGTTACGACAATACGCAATACGTGTCTCAGTAATTGGCCAGGTTGCATTCGGTGTCTAGTGGAACAGTCTGGGGTCATTGCGGGTTTTAGTTGTAAGGCTTTCATTTGTGTTCCTGCTCAGAGCAAGTGTTGGCTAGCACGGGTGTTGAGCCCTGTATCGTCAGGTTTTCAATGGTCACTTTGGAAATTGTAGCAAATGCAGTCATTCGTTAGGCAAGTTGAGCCGATTTGCTCATTCCTTCACAGACCTGTGATAATACGGGCGGACAGTCATGTCGATTTGAGAGTAGTCTACATTATCAATGGGGAGGCAATCATGAGCAGAGTACAACAGCAGCGAGTGTTGTGTGTGATATTGATGAGTGTGGTTGCGGTGTTCCTGAGTGCGGGAGTGTTTTCGAGTGCGGCTCTGGCCGGGACGGAAAAAACAAAGGTGCTGTATCACGTCGATGGGAACGATTTGGCAACGGCCAAGTATGCCATGGCTCTGATCAATAAACATATTGAGGCGGAAGGCGGGCCGGATAAAATTGATATCAAACTCGTCGTCCATGGGCCCGCACTCCCACTGTTTGAAGCAGCAACCGTGGATCCTGACCTGAAGACGAAACTCAAGACCGTCATCGACAAAGGTGTCGGAGCAGAAATGTGCCAAGTATCGATGAAATTATTTGGAACGCCGTTGGAAAAATTGGTAGCAGGATTTACCCCAACGGAACATCCTGTCGCGGTGAAGCGTATCGCTGATCTTCAAAAAGCCGGCTATATTTATATTAAGCCGTAAGGTCGCAATCGGCGTTGCTCGTGAAACTTGGGGAAGAACGTGAAGCGTCGTTCGTGAAGCGTAAAAGAAAAGCTAGAAGACTCTTCCTACGAAATACGAACGACGAGATACGTTCTTTTCTTCCACGAGATGTGAGTGAGGGATGGCCTAACTTGAAATAGGCTGTGTGGGGTTTGGTTT
>BQIY01000474.1 GCA_021604265.1 Nitrospirales bacterium | reverse complement strand
TTCAATAAATCGTCTTAAACCCAACAATAAAAACTAGATACGAATCGGCATGATAACGTTCAAATAGCGATCCGAATTACCGTCACCGGAGGGCTTCAACAATCCCGGGCTCATCGCATCTTTCAATACAAAACTGACTTTTTCGGTATCCGTATGGCGCAGCACATCCACCATAAAGTCCGGATTAAAGGCAATTTCAAACTGATCGCCGGAATAATCGATCACCATTTCTTCCTCGTATTCGCCTACTTCCGGCGTAACGACCCGCAATTGCATCACACCATCCCCGAGGGCAAAACGAACCGAATTAAACTTGTCGTTCGTCATGGTGCGGGTCCGGCGTACAGCCTCCATAAACGCGGCGGTATCCAACACTATTTCTTTATCATGCTTTTTCGGGACAACTTTGTCGTACGGTGGAAAACTACCCTCAATCAGCGCGGTCACAATACGCAGCGAACTAAATTCAAATGCCGCTTGCGTCTCATCGATAAACACCCGAACTTCGCCGTCATTCGCCAGCAAACGTTCCAGTTCATGGATCATTTTGCCAGGAATAATCACCGTCGCCTTGGCCGTATCCGGGATGCCTTCGTCTTGAATGTATAAACTCATGCGCCGTCCGTCGGTTGCAACAGCGGTAAATTTTCCATCCGCTAAATCGCAAAGCAATCCCGTCAAGTTATACCGCGCTTGATCTGTACTAATGGCAAAACTCGTTCGTGAAAAAATGTTCTTCAACATACCCTGATCGAGAACAAGCGGCTCAATCCCTTCGAAATCGCGAACCGGCGGGAATTCTTCCGGTGCCATACTGAACAGCTTTGTTTGGATTTTTCCACTGGTTAACGTAATTACATTGTTATCACCAAGCGCAATCTCAAGTTCGCCTTCCGGTAGTTCCGCAAGAATCGATGCAAGCCGTTGAGATGACACCGTCATCGATCCCGGTTCATCCACTCTGCAATCTACGGAGCATTCGATACTCACTTTCAAATCCGTGGCCGTTAACTTAATCGAACTTTCGCCCGTTTCCATCAACGCATGAGAAAGTATCGGCAATGCGGATTTAGGTGACACAACCGCTTTGACCTTGTTGACTGCATCCAATAAATCCTGACGCGGAACTGAGACCTTCATTCCCCCACTCTCCAAATCGTATTTTTTTCTGCGATGGTTCGGACTCCAGGAGGTGTCCGCGAACCACCGTTCGATGATTAACACACTCTACAGATCTACATTTAGTTTTAGTAGTAGTAGGTACAAGGAAATGCAGGAAATAATCGCTAATCCATTCAAAGCACTTGAGTTGCCCGGTGTATAACGTGATGGATAAATTCAGAAAGCATTCCTGAATATCACAATTTTCCTCGATCGACCTTCGGGCGAAGTATTCGCTGTGGACAACCCTTCACCTACTCACATTTTCATTCACGGAACTCTTTACGCCTCATCCTAGAAATTGGGTAATCTATTTCCACAATGTTCCACACACCGTGGCCGTTATTCACACTCGATCTTTACCGTGACCAACTACTCGTTTCGTTATTCAGTCTGTTCGTGGAACGTCCGTTATCCACAATCCATACCGGATAAGTGGAAAACTCGGTATTCATGCAACGTCTTTATCTAGAGTCACTTATCGGTGATTTCAACATGGTGTGCACAATAGCACTTTAGAGTAATTTTCTAATCGTATAACACTGAACCTAGACGAATCGTATGGGTTATAAACGAACAAAAGTTAACTCGGATATGTTATCCACAACCAATTCACACGATGTGGATAGACTACGACTGCAATTGTCGATTCAACTTTTCCTATGCACTACGTCCGGATGACGCGCAAGAACTCTTCCGGTGCCACAATTCCATCTTTTACTTTTTGCCGACACCGATCGGCCATGGTCTTCAGTTTGGCCGCTTTCATAATCTTGTCCGTCGAATCGTCCTCAGTAATCATTTTCCGGACCGGGGAGGTCACCTCGAGTACTTCGAAAATTCCGGTACGCCCTCGGTTGCCGGTATTGAAACATTGGTCGCACCCTTCACCACGATAGAGTTTTTTTGTGGATTCAGGCAGATGAAGCGATTTGAGCAGTTGCTTTGTCGGTGTGAACGGCTTTTTACAGTCCGGACAAATACAGCGCACCAACCGTTGGGCAACCACAGAAGTCAGCGCGCTGGCGATCAAATAGGAGGGAATCCCCATATTTCGCAGGGTCGATATCGCCTCCGGGGCATCGTTCGTATGTAGGGTGCTGAACACCAAATGGCCGGTCATCGCGGCACGAATAGCAATACGTGCCGTATCCGCATCCCGGATTTCACCCACCAGCAAAACGTCGATATCCTGCCGAAGTGAAGCGCGCAGCGTGTTCGCAAAGGTGAGATCGATGTCCGGATCAATTTGAACCTGATTGATTCCTGACAACTGATACTCGACCGGATCTTCCAAGGTGACGATACTCTCGGTCATGACGTTCTTTTGGTTAAGCGCGCCGTAGAGCGTTGTCGTTTTTCCGCTTCCCGTTGGCCCGGTCACCAAAATCATGCCGTATGGTTGTTCGAGGATACGGGTAAAATTTTTCACATCGTCCGGTTCCATGCCCAGATCTTTGATCCCTTGGAGCACCGCCGATTGATCCAACATCCGTAGCACGATGCGTTCCCCGAGAAACGTGGGGAGCGTAGCGACCCGCACGTCGTATTCCCGATCCCCAATCTCCAAACTGATGTGACCGTCTTGCGGACGTCGTGTTTCCGTAATGTCCAAATCGGAAAGAATTTTAATCCGCGAAATGACTGCGGATTCAATGGACGGCCCAATGCTCATCACGTCGTGCAATACACCGTCGATCCGGTAGCGAACACGCATCTCCGGATCCTGCGGATCCAAATGAACGTCCGTGGCACCCGAGTTCGCGGCACCTTCAATAATGGTCGAAACAAGCTTTATAACCGGCGCGCCCTGGGCTTCTTGCGCAATCTTTTCAAACCGTTGTTTCTTGTCTTCCGTCTT
>BQIY01000473.1 GCA_021604265.1 Nitrospirales bacterium | reverse complement strand
ATTGTCCTGTTTGCCTGTTACGGACTGTATTATTATGTCGCTAATCAAGAAACCGTTCCCATCACCGGACGTTCTCAACTCGTTGACATTGACCGTCACCAGGAAATGGCTCTCGGCCTGCAATCCTATCAACAGATTCTCAGTGAATCCCAAGTCGTACCTCAAGGAAAAGTCGTTGATCTCGTGCGTGAGACTGGTCAGCAACTTGCCAAAGCCGCCGTGGACGTCGACCCTGGATTTCAGTGGGAATTTAATGTGATTCATTCAGAGCAGGCCAACGCCTTTGCCTTGCCGGGCGGAAAAACTGCCGTTTATACCGGGCTGCTGCCGGTTGCAGAGAATACGGACGGGCTTGCCGTCGTGATGGGGCATGAAATTGCTCATGCGATTGCCCGGCATGGAGCTGAGCGGATGGCCCATCAAAAACTCATGCAAATCGGCTCGATGGCAGCCAGTGTCGCATTGGGGGATTTAGACTACAATACGCAGCGCATGGTCCTAGGAGCACTGGGGGTAGGCGCGCAATACGGCATCATGCTTCCCTTTTCGCGCGACCATGAGTCGGAAGCGGATTATATGGGGCTCCTATTTGTCGCCCGAGCCTGTTTCGATCCAACTGAAGCGCCTAAGTTGTGGGAACGAATGGGGCAGATGAGTCAAGGCAAAAAACCGGCAGAATTTATGTCCACGCATCCAAGCAACACCACACGCATTCGCCAATTTCAAGAATGGATGCCGGAAGCTCTCGAAGTGCGAGCGCAACATTGCCAATCATAATTTTAAGGCTGCGTGCGGGGCCACACACATTGACCGCACACCAGAGTCAAAGCCTTCCTAATCCAAAACCTCTATTGTCTGTTGAGCAGAATACAGGGTATGAGTATCGTGACGGAACCGGGCTTGACGGAGCAGCGTGCTGAGACCAGGCGTGATGTGCCCTTCAAACGAGACCTTGCCATTGGTGACCACAGTCACGGGTTGAGCAAAATCAACTAAATCATCGTTCAAAAATACGGCATAGCGCCGCACACGTGTCGCCTTGACTTCAATCCGATTCGGCGACACCACTTCCGCATCGAGCTTGGCATACACTTTCTTAACAAGTAATTCATCGCGTTGATCAATTAACTGTTCTGAAAAAGCCGCGATCTGATCGGTCGCATCAATCCGCACCCAACTAAAATTTTGTAAATGCGTGGCATCACGAACCACAGACACTCGTGACGACACTGGCTCTCGTTTCTGTTCATCAAACCATGAGATTAATGCCGGCAACTCTTCTCTTGGGAAAAAATGCCCTCCTGCATGCGGATGCGTGAAATGGTGTTCCTGATATACATGCTGAATGCCGCGATTTCCCATTTCATTCACTAATGAACGGCTGAGACTCACGGGCATGACTTGATCATGAAGCCCATGAATAATGTACACGGGTGTGTTTCGTAAGTTATCGAGGAACGGAAACAGCACGTCATCAATGCCACTGGCCATTGGCGAAATTCCAGCAAACATGTCAGCATGATGCATTCCAATGATCCACGCTCCGACTCCTCCATTCGACATCCCGGTCAAAAACACTCGATCACGATCGATATGATAGTCTGCTTGAAGCATGTTCACGATTTTTAGTACGAGTTCTTCAGCCGAACGGCTCCACCAAGCACCCATTGAGATCGTCGGACACACAAGGATGTATTTGTCATTTAATCGTGGCACCCACCGCTCGAGATAGGACTCACCAGTAAATCCCGCTCCATGCAAACACATAATGAGTGGATAGGATTTGCCAGGATCGTACGAGGACGGTATATAGAGGCTGTAACGATACTGACGTCCTCGTACGGTGATTTCCTTTGATGGCTGTGGCCCGACCGGTTGCTGGGAAAAACGTTCGGGTTGTTTGATAGCTTCGGACACGGCCGACACCGAGGCATCCGGATGCGCCAAAATATCAGACAATACGGTTTGTGCAGACTCGCTGTCTGAAGCCGTGAGATAGTCGTGAACAAGAGACGTGAGAGAGGTCGAGGTTTCCGGATTATGTTCCGACGGTGATTCAGGTTCTTCTGTGAATCCAAGAATTGGAAACCCGAACAGCAGCAAGAAAAGCAGGCTTACGATGATTAACGCATGTCGCATGGACCGTGTATCGTCTTTAATTAATCAACCATTCACCGCCACCCTACCAATCGACCCAACACACCGTCAAAATCAGATATACCATAATCATAAAAAAAGAACTATGATTGAATTGAGAGAGTAGCGTTCACTTTTTAACACGCTTCACGGTATAGAGGGACATACCCAGACGGAAAGAAGAATGAAAATCCGGACTAGTGTAGACTGACTCGGACAGGTGACTACGTGATATTGGCCTTGAGAGGAAAACGCTCCGGGTGTTCAATGATCTCTTCGGTTAAGTCAACATCAATGTGTGGCCAATAGAAATGTCCTTGAGACAGTTCTTCAACATTGAGGATTGCACTCACCGTCTGATTCTTAAACCAAGGAAAATCGTCATAGGACATGAATAGTTCTTTGTTATGAGACAACAGCCACACTCCGTGCGATGAAATGTGAGTCACTTCAACGACTGAAGTGTTTTTGCCATGTGCGAGTGAGCTCATCGTAATGACCCTCAACAAGTGTTTCTATCTCTTTAAGTTGCTTTCTTGAGTATCGGAAGTTCTTGGCAAGCTCAATTTCTGGTTCAAGCCAGTATTTCGCCTCACCATCAGCCGAAACCACATGAACGTGCATTCGTTCTTCTTCTCGGGAGAAAAAGAAAAATCTGTATCCTCCTTCTTTGAAGACTGTCGGACTCATAATCCTTCTTGTGCCGCTAACCTCTCTATTCTATAGCATTTTGAGTAGCAACGCCTACAGTCCTGAGCAACTTACCCACATTGATTGACCCTCAGCAACAATGTCCGAGAATACCACATTCAACATTCCATACTCACCGTTCAGAACTGCCATTCCTGCTCATTTCTTTACTCCATACAGACTAGCTCATTTCAGAGAAC
>BQIY01000472.1 GCA_021604265.1 Nitrospirales bacterium | reverse complement strand
TGTGTGGTCGGGCTTCTCCTAGGCATATGCAATTCATTCATCATTCTTTATATTGTTCCAATGCTAGAAAAGGACATTACCTTTCTTGCACAAACGCCTCATGCGCAAGTCCCAACCCTGTTGATGATTCCATGGACTATTACAGTCATCGCTATTGCGGTTGAGTTGAACTTCAGAGGATTTTTATTAGGTCGCCTCATCATACTTATTCAACGCTTCATCCGTCCCGCCGATAATCACTCAAAAAACTTCCAGCACACTCTGGCGATTCTCCTCTCTGCACTGGTCTTTGCCTTTGACCCCTTTATGGTTGCCACCTTTCAACACCTTCATTGGATTGCAGTATGGGATGGCATCATCTGGGGATGGATATGGGTTCGATCGAGAAATCTCTATGCAGTGATGGCTGCACACGCGATAGAAGTGATGGTGTTGTACCTCTGGATGAAAACCGCACTCACCTAACTCGTTGCTCGTATCTCGTAAAAAGATAGAAAAAGCTGACACATTAAGGTCGAACATTGTAAGGTAGATGGCTTCTTTTAAGGCGACTCATGTTTCAAGACGAAAAGGAAGGAATGTCTATGACCGATATCGTTAAGCCTAGTGTCCAAGCCTTCCTGGTCTGCGACACGATCATCATTGATAGTTTGACAGGCAAAAAAAGTATCATTGGCGCCTTTACCCATCTGTGGGCCAAAACGTTTCCTTGCCAACACCCGCAAATGGGCGTGTATTTCTGTCTCAACGACGCAGAAGGCGCGTATCAATTCGAGATCGAACTCATCTATCTCGATAAAAACCAAACCGTGGGGAAAGGCGCGCTGTCACCCATCGAAATCAAGAGTCGCCTCGAAACTCATGACTTCGGCCTGAACATCTCGACCATTGTGTTTCCAGGACCCGGGCGCTATGAATTTCAGCTCCATGCCAATGGGCAGTTCATCACTCAAAAAGATTTTCATGTGATACAACAAGAATCCACGCCTAACCCACCACCTCCATGACGTTGGATGAAGCGTTGCTCAAACTGTTAACCAATCTCTTCCTTCACCGCTTTTTTCGCAATCCCATCGATCAAATAAGGCAAAACAATCCTCACAGATCTTCCCCAATAGCCGCGCCAGGAAGTAAGCAGTAACCGCTGACGTGTCGCCATGGCTTTGATGATCATAGCGGCACAGGATTCCGCGGTGAGATACGTGTGCTGATTCGCAGGGCTTTCTCCTACCCGTTGGCCATGTGCATCAAACGACCGCTCATGAATTTTGGATACCACGAAATCCGGAGCGATGATCGTGACCGAAATACCCGCATCCTCTAATTCCATTCTCAATGATTCAAAGAACCCCACCATGGCATGCTTGCTCGCACAATAGCCGGTTCGTGTCGGAACACCGGTCACACCAGCCACACTTGCCACTGCGACCACTCGTCCTTTTGACTGCTTAAGATAGGGCAACGCATATTTTGTACAATAGACACTACTCAAATAATTCACTTTCATAATATGCTCGAACACGGAGAGATCAGAAACTTCCTCTAGCTTGGCCCGCATCGATATACCGGCATTATTCACAAGAACATCCAGCGTACCAAACGTCTCAATCGTTTGCTGAACAAGCCGTTGACAGGCCTGTTCGTCTGAGACATCAGTGGGCACGACACAAGAAGCGGCTCCGATCTGCTCGCATTCAGCAGCTAAGGCTAAGAGTCGTTGCGCATTCCTTGCGGCAAGAACAAGCTTTGGTTGTTGTGGGGCCAAAGCCAGAGCTAAGGCCCGCCCAATACCTTCAGAGGCTCCTGTAATGATGATGACTTTTTCTGAAAAAATAGACATATGTGCCTTATGGGTTTCGAGTACTCTCAAACCAGCCAACGTAAACTCTCTATTTCTAGGAATCTTTGTTTGTACGATGTTTGCCTTAAGGATGCAAGCCCATTCCTCTCCCTGAGGAATAAGAGATCAGCACATTTCGATGTCGAATACATTTATGTATTGACAGGCTATCAAGATAGGCGTAGCATTAATAATGTTTTTGCTGCTTGCGGATGAGTCGTAGGGAAATCCAGCCATTGCGATTCACGCCACAAGCCCCCTACACAAAAAGGAGGTCTCTCATGGATGACGCTACGCCACCTGGCCACCTAGCCCCGTCTGTGGTAATGATTGCCTTCCAACCACAACGGCCTTTATCGTTTTTGCCGAGTTGATGTTCCCATCCTGACCAAGAGATGGTGCTCTAAAGCACAATGTTCATATTTCTGACGTTCACAGCTCTCATGCAGAGGATGTGAAAAGGATGATGGAAATAGAGGGCCTCACCAAGAGGACTCGGTTTGATAGCAGAACCAACTGGCCATGATGTAAACGAAAAGACCTTGTTCGACCTCAGATGGGACGAGACATATCGAAGGCACAGGAAAGACAGCACAGTTTGTGCAAATTACGGGCTTCCATCATTATCAGTATGATGGGAGCCCGTTTTTTGAGTATAGATCCCCCGTCATTATGATTATTCATCTCTACCCCCATCTTTATTAAGACCACTGTCCCCCTCATATCGTTCTTGCTCCCGCCTTGAAGCGAAACGATAAGGCAAATCATTTCGACGCAAGGCGGGTTTTTTATGAATCAAGACACCATCACATCATTTTCCTCCTTCACCCTTCAGTTACCAGATTGGCAATCCGAATTCCTGATCAACATTCCTGAATATTTCAGTACCATTGATCAAAAAATGGAATTGGTCACGGAGCTGGCTCGTCTGAATGTGAAGCATCGTACTGGAGGTCCCTTTGCTGCCGCAGTCTTTGATTCTACCACGAACCGTTTAGTCGCACCCGGTGTGAATCTTGTGACAACATCTCACGTTTCAATGGCTCACGCAGAAATCGTTGCTTTGACGCTCGCACAACACGCCATTGGGCATCATGACCTTGGAGCGGAAGGGTATTCATCTCATGAGCTCGTCACGAGTACAGAACCCTGTGCGATGTGCCTAGGAGCCATTCCCTGGTCAGGCATACGCAC
>BQIY01000471.1 GCA_021604265.1 Nitrospirales bacterium | reverse complement strand
CTCAGTCAAGACAGGGAAATTCTTCTTGAGACGATCGCAGGTTTGCCGGCCTGAGAGTCAGTTGACCGCTTGAAAATTCACATGCTAAGGTTGAGAGTTTTCCATCATTATTCTATATATTTTTTCTTTCTGGATGAATGCGACATGAACCTGAAGACTTATCTTACGCTTTCGACTCGACTTCGGCCTCTTACCGTTAAACTTGCCTGGGCCTTCACCGCGTTTCTTCTCACGATCACAAACGTTTTTTCCCCGATAGAAGCCAAACAACCCGATCATGTGATCTTCGTTGTCCTAGAGGGCATTGGCAAGGATGCCGTACAGTCAGGAGCTATGCCCACGCTCGAGTCACTTGCCAAAGAAGGCGCTGTCACATGGTCGGCAGAGTCTCTGACTCCGCCGTTGACCGTTCCGAGTATGGCTTCGCTCCTGACAGGACTACCAATCAGCAAACATCGAATTACACCGGCTTGGGAAGAATACGACTTTGCCCGCTCGTTCCTTCGGGCTCCAACAGTCTTTGATTACATGGATCTCGCCGGCGGACGAGACAGCGCAGTCTTTTTTATGGATGAACGTTTTTACCAACTTTCGCGGCCGGAAATTTATGTCGACTCGCAGACATGCGGGATTGCAAAACCCCTCTGTAATCCCAATACCATTTCGATTTACATTCGAGACTACTTGAAGAAAGTGACAAGCGATAAAGGACATGGATTTCGGCTGATTGATGTACCCAACCTGCTCTTGGTCCACATGCCCACAGCCTCCAGGAGTGGGAAAAAACATGGATGGGATTCGGATGCGTATAAAACCTCAATTCGTGAAATCGACACAGCTATTGAAAAGATTCGAGAAAACTACCAGGAACTTCAGGTCTTAGATAAAACCATGTTTCTTGTGACAAGCTTAAATGCGGGAACATCCTCAACCCCAGGGAGTAATGGCGGCCCCCAAACAACAAGCGCACCGCAACCCCTCAGCCATACTGTTCCCTGGATCATTTCCGGTGTGAATGTGAAAAAGGGCTACCCCATTCAGCGCCCCGTCTCGCTACTCGATACAGGAGCCACCATTTTATACGCCCTTGGGCTCAAAACTTACACCGAGTGGGACAGTCATGCAATTAAGGAAATTTTTGAAACTATACCTGAACACCGAACAACGGAAAATGACCTTGAAGGCCTCTATTAAATTCTTTCACTCTCAGCGATTGTTAGGGCTCAATAGCATGAGTATGGTTGTCCTACTCATAGCGAGTTGTCTCTTCATCAGCTCAGTAGGGCTAGCATCAGAACCGTCGAACCCTTTACTGCGAAAATTCACTATGACGGTTGACCCAAGCGCACTTCATCCGCCCACCAAGTGGCAGGTCCCGGGTATTACCCCGCTCATATCGATTATGGATCCTGCAAGCAACGTCGCGTATTCGACTGAAGAAGTCAAAACCCTTGAGCTCAAACCCGGAAAATATCAATTTGGGACCTATACCTTTAGCTTCTTCTTCAAAGTCACATTATCTGGCACCTTGGATTACGACAAGTCACTTGATCAATGCGTGCAAGGTCGAGGAACACAAAAGCTGACGGTGACATGCAGCCACACCCAGCCTTACCCGCAAGACCCTGATTATTATTGACTAATCTCGGAACAAGATAAAAGGAATCACAATGACACAGACCGCGCAAGATTGGCTTGAAGCTTTAGAAGACGTTGATGATGTTACTCGTGAAGAAGCAGCCAAAGCTCTTGCAACACTAGGTGACCCAGCAACCCTTGAGCCGCTCTTAGCAGCCATTGAAGATGACTACTGGGCTGTCAGAGTCCAAATAGGATGGGCACTTGCAAAAATTGGTGGACCTCAAGCTATCGATGGGCTCATCACGCTGTTTAATGACAACATGATGGAAGTTCAGAGCGAAGCGGTCCAGGCTATGGCTTCAATTGGTCAGTCAGTTTCCCCAGAATTACTCACGTGTCTTAAAGACACGAGATGGAGAGTGCGGGAACAGGCGGCTAAAGTCCTCGGAGAAATTAAAGACGTCCAAGCCGTAAAAGGACTCACCCTGGCTTGTCGGGATCGCGACGGAGCCGTCAAGAGTGCGGCTGCAGAAGCGTTAGGGAAAATCGGCGACCCCCAAGGTATTCCCCCACTTATCAAACTGTTTAAAGACACATCAAAAATAGTTCGAGAAACGGCTGGGACTGCATTAGTCAACATTGGCGCACCATCAGTTGGCGCCTTGATTGAAACCCTCAAAGATCCACACTTTGTCGTGCGCTGCCATGGCGTACGAGCGCTTGGCGGCATGACGACCGACTATCAAATAGGCCGGGCCTGGGTCAAAGAAAGCCGTGTCGTTGAAGCCTTGATTGAGCTGCTCAAAGACCCAGATCGGGCCGTTCGAGAAGATGCCACCATTGCCCTAGGCAATATTGGGGATCCTGCCGCTGTCGACGGCTTACTTGAAACTATGAAAGATGGGACGGTCAAGCGGCATGCCATTGCCTCACTCGGCATGATTGGCGATCCCCGTGCCCTCCCGGCCGTACTTGATGCCCTAAAAGGCAAAGGCATTCATCAAGAAGGGAGGCCAACACCGGGATGCATTATTAGTGAAGACCAGCTTATTAAAGAGGCTGCCGCAACAGCCTTGGGGCACTTCCGCCACCCGAAGGTCATTCCTGAATTGATTTTACTCCTTAAAGATATTGTCTTACGTGACTATGCTGCCGCATCCCTCGTTCTGATTGGGGATAATGCCATAGAACCTCTTCTTTCCTTTTTACATGACCCTGATCTCTCAAAGGTTGGCAAAGAGAGTGAGCGAGTCCTCGCCTTTGCTTCAACCCGAATGACCGCATCCGGCGCACTCAAAAATGTGATACGCGAAACGCTTGAGAAGTTAGGATGGGAACCGGATGAAGAAGAGAAAGAATCATCTCAAGACCCTGAATATACAGACACGTCAAATGTGTTAGGCCTAGAAGGCCGCTTTGGAACATCTGGGGACTTTGCAAAACCCGCCAAAGATCTCAAAATAGA
>BQIY01000470.1 GCA_021604265.1 Nitrospirales bacterium | reverse complement strand
TCACCATCCGCCATATGAGTTAATTGTTTGGCCAAACGCTGGATCGGTCCTATTAAAGAGCGAGAGAACTGCCATGCAGATCCAATCAAGATAACAGCAGCTATTGCACAAATAATCCAAGAGGCTTCCATGGGACGATTGTGAATGATATGTTCTTTCTCAATTGCCACATCAAGCCCTTTTCTCAACCTCACATCTAATTTAACAAGAAAGTTTTTTAGGTCTGCGAGTGAATCTTCAAGAAAGAAGGCTTGCTCAACAAGTTGCTCATTACTTCCCGCCTTTCCTTGGAAAGTCTGATAATCTTGTTGAAATTTCGACAAGCTATTCTTTAAGGTCTCAACAGAGTCATCATACCCCCCAAGGCGTTGTAATGTCGTCAAAATACTGTCTCCCTTATGGGAGATTTCTTCTTGGTACACTGCCAGCACCCCCAAATGCGACGCTGGATTCTCAGCCTCTTGCATGGATTGAAGCGGAACCACGGCGCTGCCAAGTTCATCGATGGCCATGAGACCGAGATCACGTGCCTGGATATGAAACGAAATATCTTGACTCGCGTTCTGAAGTTGTTGGATAAAGTATGCTGTCAAAGAAGCTTGCGCAAGGAGCAACACCAATCCGATCGAAAACGCGGCTTGAAATTTCCATCTTAGAGACAAAAGCGTTCTCCTTTTAAAATGCGCGTTACAGTTAGTGAACTCCTTACCTTAATACGTAAAGAGCACCTTGACGTTGCCTGGCAACTTTGCGGCCTCCGATTCACTAATGACTCCAATGGCCCCCTTGTTCTTACCAACCATCTTTATCAGTATCTTGTTTGGCTTTATCACCCGTGGCGGTGTCTCTCCACTTAGCTGTTTCGACTTAATCCAATGCTGAGTCAACTTCGCTTCATCCATGCCCAGAACCTCTTTGACGAAAGACGCGTGCTCTTTAGAGATACCCTTCCGATCATAGGGTTTGCCTGGAATTCCACCTGGCCATTCTGACTGATTTTTTAAAAATAGCCGAGCAACAATCGTTTTCGCCTCTTCAGGGCTTGCACTATAGGAGTTGTCCTTGTTCACGATCACAGCCATGCCTGCACTGGCAAAAGAAACATCAACCATAGTCCCTAACATTCCAGATATTAAAACAAGACTGACAACATGTATTTTCAATGACTTTAAAATTTCCATCTTATATTTCCTTTCCATCTTAAAAGCTAAACGTTCCGGACAGTTGAAAGATCTGAGCCTCAGTATCAGGCGCTCCAAGGCGTCCACGACTGAAGTCCTTCAATGTAAACGTCGCTCGTAACCGCACATTATTGGCGGGAAGGAAATTCATTCCGAACACATGTTCTGTCGAGTTTCCAGGGGTGTTGTTTCGCGGTCCTCCACCTGTTGGACTGACCAAGAGACTTCCATCATTCAAGAAATCATATCGATAGAACGCAAGCCATTTGTCATTTAACCGAAATGCCGGCTGAGTGTAGAAGGCGGTACGATTCCCCCCAGCATTTGACGACTCATCGGTGAAGAATAATTCTGTTTTCCACAGGACAGGTCCTTGATCGACTAAGAGGTCAACGCCAAACATACCAAACGTCGAGTTGCCGGATACCACCGTCGTATCAGGAGTGGTAGGTGTGAGAGACCTCCGGCCTAAGCCACCATTCACGCCAAATGTCGTTCCTAGCTTCCCAACGGTATACGCTAAGCGACCACCGGAATAAAACCGATTCGGGGTGCTGCCAGTAAACACGCCCGTATACATATAATACTGGAGCGTATTGTTACCAAAAAAGAATCGACCGTGTCCCTGTGCGCCCGTCATAAAATTCGGGAAAATCGTGTCCCCCGAAAACGGACGAAGAAATTGGGGTTGCTCAGGATCCAATAGGATCGCCGGGAAATGTTCAATATTGACAATCCCAAATGGCGTGATATACCGCCCAACTCGGACATTAAAGGCATCACTTTGCTTATAATTCACCCACGCAATGACCAATGGTGTTTTGACACCACCTCCACCTGAAAACGCCATACCCGGATTTGTACGTCGAAAGGCATCCGTAAAACGAACGTTAGACTCACGAATAAATGCTTGAGCAAAAAATGCCGTAAATTGTTCAGTGAACTTGATTTTCCCCAACAGCTCCAATGTTAATCGGTCAAAGCTACTTGCTGATCCGCTATCACCATTCACATGAGTAAACGCGGTGTGGACGAAGCCACCGAGATCAAATTGCATGGCGTCAAATGCGTGGACAATAGCTCGACTTCCAACTTTAGTATCGAGATCTTCGAGCATCTCCTCTGCAGCATCAACACGCTCAGATAACTCGTCTACGGTTTGTCCATCCGAAGCAGTGGAGCTCGAACCTTGCCTGGATGATGATTCTTGAGCATGTTGGGCCAAGACTTCGTCTACACGTTGCTTCATCTCTTTCAACGTCTGTTCAATCTGGTCTAAACGCGCACTTGATTCCCCTGCATACACTTCCCATGCAACACTAACCATCGACATCGCAAGTACGACGACTAACACGAATTGCAACGTCAATTGTGCCAAGATTGAAGATCGTCTACGCTGCTCTTTTCCAGGCGGCACTAACATTCTTCTCATCATATCCTCCTTCATATGGACTTACAGTCACTTATGTCGGGCGCTCATAGTTCCTCTAACGATGGCACGGTTGCTTGATATTGATCGGAGTCTTGAGTCCTATATGACTGGATATTTATAGATCGTATTTTAAATACCTAGACTTTCGTTCCGTTTTTTGCAAAAAAAAACGCATCTGATCGCACATACCTGTACGTTAAGAAGCGCTCACAACTTAATAGTTTGTCTACCAATTCGTTGAACGATTATTCTCTCACTAGTCATTATCGGTACATTTGCTTGATTACTTTAGGTTTCTTTAGGTTGGCGCTCATTTTTTGGAAGTAGCTCAACTTTCATGTGATATAGATATATCTTTAAACGGAACATACGCAGTTGCATGCCTAAAAAGATTTGTTACTTCGATGGGTCTTTCGGGTTATGGACACTAAGATG
>BQIY01000469.1 GCA_021604265.1 Nitrospirales bacterium | reverse complement strand
CCACTTCAGTCACTGAAGTCACGAAGCCAAGAAAGAAGGGAATAAAAGTTCATGCCGGAATCTCGGTCAAGGAGTTTTCCGAGTTATTGGGGCAACGTCCGGCTGAAGTGATTAGAAAACTTATGGATATGGGAATCGTTTTGGCAATGAATCAGCCAATGGATTTGGATGCGGCAGCCTTAATTGCCGAGGGAGCGAACGTTAATATTGAAGTGGCTGCCGAGAAACAGGGAGAAGACCTTCTCGAAGAAGTTCTTGAAGAAGTCACTGAGAAGCAGCTTGTGCCACGCGCTCCGGTTGTCACGATTATGGGACATGTGGATCATGGGAAAACTTCATTGCTGGATGCGATTCGCCAAACACATGTGACGGATCGGGAAGCCGGGGGAATTACCCAGCACATCGGGGCCTACTCTGTGAAGGTCGGTGAGAAGCGTGTGACATTTCTGGATACGCCAGGTCACGAGGCCTTTACGGCGATGAGGGCACGCGGTGCTCAAGTGACGGACATTGTCGTTTTGGTGGTCTCGGCTGACGATGGCGTGATGCCACAAACGGTTGAGGCTATTCATCATGCACAGGCTGCCAATGTGCCTATTGTGGTCGCAGTCAATAAAATTGATAAACCCGAAGCCAATCCTGATAGGGTAAAACAGGGGCTCAGTGAGCATGGCCTGATTTCTGAAGCGTGGGGAGGGCAAACCATTTTTGTCGAAGTGTCGGCAAAGGAGAGGCAAGGGTTAGAGCAACTGTTAGAAATGATTCTCCTGCAAGCTGAAATACTTGAATTGAAAGCCGATATTGCCTGTTCAGCACGAGGCGTGGTCTTAGAGGCTCGATTGGATCGTGGCCGAGGTCCTGTTGCAACGGTGCTTGTTCAGCATGGAGTCCTCAAAACTTCGGCTATCTTTGTCATGGGCTCCGTCAGCGGTCGTGTGCGAGCATTAAATTCTGATACCGGCGCAAAATTGAAAGAAGCCGGCCCTTCCATTCCTGTTGAAGTCATTGGCTTGCTGAGTGTGCCTGCTGCTGGAGATCAATTAGTGGTTGTGAAGGACGAGCGGATGGCTCGAGGTATTGCGGAAGGGCGTCAAGAAAAGCAACGGACGGCTGATTTAGCCGCCACGGGACCTCGTCGCACCCTTGATGAGTTCTACGCTGAAATTCAGGAAGGCGAAGTGAAGGAGCTTGCGATACTCATTAAGTCTGACGTGCAGGGTTCCGCCGGAGCTATTCGTGATGCGGTGGAGAAGTTTTCATCTGACCTTGTGCGTTTTCGCGTGATTCACAGCGGTGTCGGGGGGATTAGTGAATCTGATGTGTTGTTAGCCGCGGCGTCGCAAGCCTTAGTCATTGGGTTTCATGTCCGTCCAGAACCAAAGGCATCTGCTTTAGCTGAACGCGAAGGTGTCGAGATTCGACTGCATACGGTCATTTATAAAGTCATGTCTGAACTCAAGTCGGCCGCCGAAGGCTTACTGGCTCCGACATTGAAAGAACGCGTATTGGGCCGTGCGGAAGTTCGGCAGTTGTTTACGGTTCCCAAAATGGGGACGATTGCTGGCTGCTATGTCACCGACGGGATGATTGCCCGAGCAAGCGCAGGTATTCGAGTCTTACGAGACAATGTGTTGGTCTATGAAGGGAAGCTTGGATCTTTGCGGAGATTTAAGGACGATGCTCGTGAAGTTCAGCAAGGCTATGAATGTGGAATCGGCGTTGAGAACTTTAATGATCTCAAGGCTGGAGATATTCTTGAAGCCTACGTGTATGATGAGGAAGCCGTTAAGCTTTAGATGCTCCTCGACAGGCCCATGAGTGCTGATGAGGTCGGCATTCAGGTCGTGGCCGAGGTCAGCTAAACTTCATGAGTCCACGGCCTTGATGATGAATGGTGATAGGACTGTGCACGGTTGAGTTACATTTCCCTGATAGTCAATCGTTGAAGGCGAAACGGCAGATTCTTTCCAGTGTCAAGACTCGTCTTCGTGGAAAGTTCAATGTGTCTGTGGCTGAGGTGGATGATCAACATTTATGGCAGAAAGCCGTGTTGGGTATTGCCTGTGTGGCGAATGAGTCGGGTCGAGTCAATCAGGTGCTCGATCAGGTTCTCAATATGATTCAGTCAAATCCGACAGTAATCGTTAGTCGATCCCATATTGAATTATTATAAGAGGGTTCTCACGAACGTGCACAGGCATGGCCAAGCCAAGTTACAAACGGGCGGAACGGGTGGCGGATCAAATTCGTATGGAAGTGGCTGATATTCTCGCTCGCAAGATCAAAGACCCTCGCGTCGGATTTGTCACGGTGACGGATGTCGATTTGAGTCCAGACCTTCGCTTTGCCAAAATCTATGTGACATCGCTTCAAGAAGGTGAGTCGGAAAATGCGGCATTGCAAGGACTTTCCAATGCCGTGAGGTTTGTTCGAGGAGAGCTAGGGCGTCGTCTTGAATTACGCTACACCCCTGACATAATTTTTTGTCAAGATGGAAGCCGTCAGCACGGCCGTCGAATTGATCAGTTGTTAGATTCGATTCAACCCAAAGATGACTCCGACCCTTTGCCACTCTGAGGACTGAAAAAAAGATCAATCGATACGTCATATGGATTCCATTCTCACAGCGGTTCACCCTCAACGGCCCTTCATTACTGTCCCAAGCCAACTTCATGGCATTTTGAATGTCCGAAAACCTGTCGGATGGACTTCTCATGATGTCGTTCTTCATCTTCGACGATTGCTCGGTATTCAAAAGATCGGGCATGCTGGAACGCTAGACCCTGCCGCGACTGGAGTTCTCCCTGTCTTACTCGGGAAAGGAACAAAAATTGCGCATCACCTGCTGGAGTGGGAAAAGGAGTATGCAGCGGTTTTGCGCCTTGGACAAGCAACCGACACTCAGGATGCCACGGGGACGATCATCCAACAGGCGTCTGTCGATGGGTTGTCTGAACACCTGATTCGATCAACGGTGAAGGATTTTGTGGGTGATATCCAGCAAATCCCTCCAATGTATTCAGCCGTTAAAATTAAAGGGCAACCACTCTATCGG
>BQIY01000468.1 GCA_021604265.1 Nitrospirales bacterium | reverse complement strand
ATTGAACCTGAGGGACTTGTGGAAGTCGCCAAACAAATTGCTGATGGAATTCCTGATATGTCCAGCTTTTTTCAAATCAGCTTGGGAAACTCCGATGACATTCAAAAAGTGTTGGATAATCTTGAGCAAATCGTCACGGGTATCTCTCCATCCGAAATGTCAGAACCAATCCCTGCCTTATAAGGCCGGGATTCCTCCAAGGTTTCTCCGCAGTCTACCTCAGCATTCAATCAGTTTAGCTCCAGTTTTATGCGAATGTATTTGCCCGTGACTTCCAATGTCAGGTGGATGGCGGGATAAGTCCGTCGAATTACCAGGAAATGCCGAAGACCTGACCTAGGAGGTCTTGAGACATAAGGCGACATTTACTCGGGATCGTGTAGAGGGAAAGAGAATTTATCCGCTCAAGGGGACTGTCAGAATTGAGGTCCAGTCAACGGGATGTTCGCTTTTGGAGCGGATAAGATGGATCATGTCGGATGTAAAGTTGATGCGCAAATTTTGAGATAAAGTTGACGTGATTCTATCTTTCAGTTCAAGGGAATAATGACCATACAACAGGCTGAGATGGGGCATATAGGGGCTGGGATCCTTGACGAACATTTTTCTTGCCAGTTCATGCGCATTCATGAGTGCTGTTGTTTCCTGGGTCTTTAAGAACACACATTGAAAATACTGATCAGCAAGGCCTGGTTCGGTTAGAAGAATATCGATAGGTGAAAGCGATTCACCAAGTTCCAAGCACCGAACGGATATATCCTCTTCTGTGCTTGGAAGAGAACCCAAGAGCGTCACATGCGGCTCGAAGACTGGAGCGTGATACGCTCTGCTCAAATCGGTAATGGCCTCCATGAGAATGTCGTAGGCCGGACCAGTAGGTGCCAACCAGAGGTGATAGGTGTTTGCCACATACACCTTTCAGATTTGTTGAGAAGCGTCGGAATAACGCATTTTTATGGCCCAAAGGAGTATTTTAAGTAGGGATTTTTTCTTTTGGTTTTGAAGGTTTAATTCCGGTCCAGATGAGCAGGCCTCCACTCATGATCAATGCCAATGGAACGAGCATCAATACAAAGAGGTTCCCCTTGGCTTGCCAGGCTGCTGTGCCCATTGTCCCGCCGACAAAAGCCAACGCGGTGCCGAGTAAGATCAGGATAATCCTTAGGATGAAGAATGCGAACTGCTTGAACTTGCTTCGATACGCTTTTGGAGGTTCTGCCTCTCTACCGAACAAAAGTGTTGGTCTCGTGGCCTGGGTGTTCCGTCGGTCCCCCTTTTTGCCCGGTCCACTAAGTGTTTTCTCGTCACCGGTTGTGTTCCTGATGGGCCCAAGGATTTGAAACCGGATGGCAATGAACCCTTGATTTGCGACAGAGATGTAATCCAGCCTGAGTTGCAAAAATGGCCAGATCCCCCCAGTCACAATCTGTTTGGCTACATCACCCGGAACATACCCCAACATATCCCGTTTTGTAGAAAAGATTTGCTCCGATACCCCAAATATTTTGATGGCATGAGGGTCCTGGGGATTGCTCGGTTCTTGTTCCCAGTCCAACAGATGATTGGAACCTTGGATAAACTGCCAGACAATGGTCTGCCGATCTTGAATTCCCTGAATCTCAAGGTTTTCATAGTAGACTTCATACCCGACTGGGATTGGTGGCAAGAAAGAAATGCCATCAGGCATGACGATGTTCTGCCGGTCTTTTCGTTCCGACATGCTTCAGTCGTACCTTTTCCGTTGATTTAATGGGGAGAAATGGTGACTTCTCTCTCGAAACAATGTCCTTTGGTCTATTTCTTTCAACAGGGTCCTCTCTTGGGTGTGCTGCATAGAGCTTGAACCAACTCCGATCAAGCAACGGTCCATACACCATACAAAAATTCGAGGGTAAAGGAAATGCATGGAAAGATTTGTAGCTAATTGACATGTTGTCTTGGTGCGGTGTTGTTGCTTGCCCCAACAGAAGAGCGGGGAATGACCTCAAAAATATTGGCCAACTAGGAGATGTAGAGGTGATCAAACAGGAGGACTCTTTCCTATTCCGTTTCATAAGGAAAAGGAGAAGGGTGCCATGTTGAATTTGAAAGGAGAGCTATGAATATGAGGAGGGACTATTGAGTCAAAGAGGAAAGAATTGGTTGTAGGTCCGATCTTTTTACTTTCATTATTGGGATTGGAAAAGAGTTGCTCACATGAAAAAGACTCATCATGTAAAAATGAAGGTAAACTATGAAGCCTTTAGCAATACGCCGGGAGTTTAATGGCGTCAAGAAAGATAGGATTTTCATTGACCGTGAGGATTATTTTACAATCCACACAAGAATCGCGGCAAAGAGAATGAGCCACCACCCAACACTCAACGAGAACTTTTCTCCCTCGCTTTGGTAGTAAAATCGTCTGTTCATCTCACATCTCCTCAGTTGATGATTTTCAAAATACAGGGGTATGTTGATGCTGACCATTACACATCCGACCTACATTCGAGGCCGGGTCTGTTGGGGGATGGGCCTTTCCCAATGAGCAATTGGGTCAAACAAAAAAGAGCCTGCCCGATGCGGGGCAGGCTCTGGGAAAAGTACCTGAAGTTAACTTTGTTTTTTTTGCCTGAGACTTCTTCTCTTATCCTTCCTCAATGTTTTAGTGAAGGGTTTTCACCACTTTAGGGTTGAATGTCCCAGTCGGTGGAGACTGTGTCAGGGGAGCTGATTCCGATCAGGGTTACCCCATTCATCAGCCAGACTTTCACCTCACCTGTCGTTGTATTCTTCAAGACCACGTCCGCTTTCCCATCTCCACTCATATCCCCCACCTGCTCAATCTCCCACGCCGAGGCGATGCCGCCTAAAACTTTAGACGACGCAATAGAGGTCCCATTCATCAGCCAGATGGACACGATGTCGCTTGTGTCATTCTTCCAGATAAGGTCGGCCTTCCCATCGCCATTGAAATCGCCCATACCGGCAATCTTCCAATCCGTGGAGGTGCTGCCGGGAAAGCCCGTGTTGGTCACTATGGTTCCATTCATCACCCACACTGCCACGGCTCCATTGCT
>BQIY01000467.1 GCA_021604265.1 Nitrospirales bacterium | reverse complement strand
CGTTCGATAAGCGACCATTCAGCACGACGCGTATCGGCTCGAGCCTGATTCAGTACCGATTTCCGCTTGCTGCGATCAAGTGGTATGTTGATCGAGACTCCCAAAATGGGCCGTTTGTCGGCATCGTCCCAAAGACTGTTGTAGCCCATGCCGACCTGAAAATCTGGATAAAATGCTTTTTCTGCCAATGTAATAAGACTTTTGCCAGCGGATATTTGCGCATCCAACCGGGAAAGATCGGGATGCTGAACCAATGCTAAAGCTTGTAGTTCTTCAAATGTCGGAAGAGGCTGATGGAAGACCACAATCGGTGCGGCTTCTGGCAGCAGGGCATCTGGTGCGCGGTTAAGCAACGCATTGATGCGTGCTTGTATTGTGGTTTGTTGCCGAAGAAGGCGAAGTTCCTGATTATTGAGATCGGTCCGCTCCACTTCAGCTTGCAGTGCATCCTGCTTGAGTGCAAGACCAGCCGCGTAACGCGCTTGAGTTGTCAAAATTAATTCATCGAGTAACACTTGCGTGGCATGATGAATTTTCAGCGCTTCATGGATAAAACGCCACTCAGCATAGGCTGATTTTGTCTGGGCGATAACCCGCAGCTGCAGCATGTCAGCACCATTGCTAGCTGCGAGTGCATCATTACGAGCGACCGCCTCTCGTGCAGCCAATGTGCCTGGCCAGGGAATCTTTTGACTGAAATCGAACCTCTGATTCAGGCCCCGATTCGAATCATGCGTCAGCGGTGCAATGCCGTAGCTCAACACCGGATCGTCGAGCGCACCAGCAGGATCGATACGATAAGCAGCCGCCTCCGCAGCCGCTTGTATCGCAGCTAGCCCAGGATTAGCTTCAAGTACCCACGATGCTAGCTGCTCGGCAGTTAAATATTTTCCGGCACCCAGGCCGGTATGTTCTTGGGGTATTGGATCACCCCAAACGGGAGAAATAATTAGTGCTAGCAGCGCACTGAAAGCAGTGCATTGCAAATATAGAGTACGCAATGTGCATCTCCTTCTGTTAGTTACTAATCAAAGTGCAATGCACTCGGACACGACGAAACGGAACGTCAAAACCTAAGATCAGGGAGGAGATGGATTTAAATACGCAGTCGTTGCGTAATGAGGTAGGTGTTAGAGCCAGATAAACTGGCAATTGGCTGGGAATGAAGTACTTCGAAGGCTACAACATATTGTGGTGGGGCGAGAATATCAAACGAGTTGGCAATAGCTTGAGGGGGGTCCACATCGGAGCGCACCTCCATCGGTTTGGCAATCGGTTGACTATGTTTGGCTTCTTCATTGATGCTGATTTCTACCGACCGCTCACAGCACGGCTCTGTGCTGAATTCCTGCATGGCATCGCAGCTTGACTCTACGCAGTCTTGATCTATCTTATGATTACCGCAACAACAATCGTCAAGCACAATCATATCCATCATCGCGCATGCAAATACGGTTTTTGGTTGTAATGACCCAATCGTCATTATCACCAGAAAAAGCAGTGCTAGCAGCAGTGATGGAACTCGGTAATTCATTGATTCATTCTAAATCAATTTGACAAATTCAGGCAAATATCAGTCTTATCCCATGTAGAGAACAATTAAACTGTCCGGGTTATCTTTAAGCCTAGGAGGGATAGAGATGAGGCGGACAGAATGGCTACAGGAGACACGGAAGATGAGATTTGAGGAAAAGTATACAAAGGCTGTAAAAGTGGTTGTCTTACGCAAGCAGAAGCGGCTCTGCTACTTGGTGTATGTGATCGTACATTTCGGCGTTATATGGGCAAGTATGACGAAGGCGGGCTGGATGCGCTGATGGATAAGCGACTCACCCAGGCTTCGCATCGTTGCGCACCCGTTGATGAAGTGATGCAGTTAACGGAACAATATCAAAGTCGTTATTTAGGCTGGAATGCCAAACACTTTCACACATGGTATCGCAAGGATGGTGGCAGTCGTAGCTATACGTGGGTCAAGAGTCGTTTGCAAGAAGCTGGGTTGATAAAACGCGCCAAAAAGCGTGGTGCACATCGTAGACGTCGTGAACGCTCTGCACTACCTGGGATGATGATTCATCAGGATGGCAGCACGCATGAATGGGTGGCGAATCAGAAATGGGATTTGATTGTCACCATGGACGACGCAACAAATGAGCACTACTCGATGTTTTTTGTTGAAGAAGAAGGCACTGCCAGCAGTTTCAGAGGCGCTAAAGAAGTCATTGATGAACATGGACTATTTTCTTCCTTCTATTCGGATCGTGGCAGCCATTACTGGCATACGACCGAGGCTGGTGGCAAGGTAAAAAAAATAATCTTACCCAATTTGGACAAGCCATGAAACGATTGGAGATTGAGATGATTGCGGCTTATTCACCGCAAGCACGTGGACGCAGTGAACGGATGTTTCGCAACCCATTTTCCGCTTCTCGTTGCAGATCGCGACGCAGTTTTGTCAGTTTTTCGTTGAATAGCTTAATGATATGAAAATGGTCGAACACCAGCATTGCATCTGGAAGATTAGCCTGTACCGCACTGATGTATGCTGGTCCCATATCGGTCGCAACCGCTTCGATCCGAGCACCCGATTTTTTTAGGCGTTTCCAGAATAGAATCAATGCATCTGTCCCTTTCCCGTTGCCAACAAAAATTACTGCACCACGCTGGAAATCCATCACAATGGTTAAATAGCCCAGCTTCTTACCTTGGTATCTTTCGTCAATCGCAATGCGTTTGACCTTTGATAATTTTGGCAGCCGGTAAAGCTTACGCAAGCTGTGCTTTTGTATTTCTTTAACCAGATCCCAGCTCACCCCAAGATAACGCGCCACAACCTGGATAGTCATCTGCCTCGAAAGATCTAGAACCAGTCTTTCGAAAGCACGGGTATAGCGTTTATGTTCACCGGCAAAGCGTATCTTTACCTGACGAATCGCTTGGCATTCGGAACATTCCACTCTTTGCACTGGAAGGTCAATATAAACCGCTTTCCGGCCTATCGGTACTGTTCTGATAACGCCGTACCTGCATCCCTCGACTGCGCACTTTGCGGCTTC
>BQIY01000466.1 GCA_021604265.1 Nitrospirales bacterium | reverse complement strand
TGATGTGTTATGAGGAACTCGGGTTCGTGGAGCCTCCATTCCGCATCACGCCTGATACCGACTTTTTTTTCCCGGGGAGTCAACATTTGGAAGCCCTGTCTCATCTCCGGTATGGGATCGCGAGCGGGAGTCTTACCATGTTGACGGGTGAAGTGGGATTGGGCAAGACGCTGTTATGCCGTCACTTGCTTCGGCACCCGCCAGCACATACACGTTTTGCTTATTTATTGAATCCCGATCAATCGTACGGGGGACTTCTGGCTTCCATTTATGAAGACTTGACCGGCAAGGTTCCGGACGATGCCTCCTTAGGGTCCCTGCAGCGAGAACTTCCGAAGCTGCTGCTTCGATTAGCAGAAGGCGGAGAGCAGGTTGCGGTGCTCGTTGATGAAGCGCATCGCTTGAGCGGTAAAGTGTTGGAAGGGTTACGTTTGCTGTCCAACCTCGACACGGAGAAAGACAAACTGATGTGTCTCCTGCTCGTGGGGCAACCGGAACTCGAACTCAAGCTGGCGAAGCGGGCCTTGCGTCCGTTGGCTCAGCGGATCAGCGTGCGGTATCACCTGAAACCGTTTACGTTGCGAGACACGATGAAGTATGTCCGGCATCGTCTCAGCGTTGCCACCCGAGACGATCGGGTTCATATCCATACGGGCATTCTAATGTTGATTCATATGATCAGCGGAGGCGTACCCAGACGAATCAATCAACTCTGTGACCGAGCGCTTCTTGCGGCGTACGCCAAAGGTGAACAGGTGGTCAGCCCTTGGATGGTTCGGCAAGCTGCACGGGAAATTTCATAAAGCATGATACAGCAATCGTGGGGTAAAGAACGTGAAGTGTCGTTCGTGAAGCGTGAAGCGTTGAAAGAAAAGCAAGACAATTCTTTTTACGCAACACGAGATACGAACCACGAGAAACGCTATACGTTCTTTTCTTCTGCGAGATCCGCTTCACGAACGACGCTTCACGGTGGTGAGTTATGAGTATTGTGACTGATGCATTGAATCGTTTGCAATCTGCGCGTGCTCGTGGTGCGCAGCCCACCGCGGCTCACGATCCTGATCTCTCAAAAGCCGACACGTCTGAGCCGCACGACGGTGAGAAGACCCCAACGGTCGATAGAACATTTATGAGTGTATCAATCGGCGGGTTCTTGCTGGCCTTGGTTGTGGCCATGGGAGCTTATTGGTGGGGCGGATATCCTTTGTCTGATAGCCCAACGGTGATCTTGCCCGTTTCCAAGCAGACAGATCGATCGTTTGACCTGAGCATGGACGAATCCCTGGACTCCTTGTCTGCTGAGCAAGGTTTGTCAGACTCAGCTGAGGGAGTGCCTGAACTCCTGCCTGGAGAATTGCCGCCTCTTTCCCCGTCAACTGATGATCAAGAGCACATCGAGATTGCAGAAGCTGTAGACGGCTCAGAAGGTGAAGTCACAGTGAGTTTTTCCCCTCACGCGATGGCAGAATCTGATTCGAATCATGAGAGCCATTTGGAATTGGAAGAGGTGGCCAGTGTATCCGTTAAACATGATTCTGTCCCCGTTCCAGAACGTGTGGAACAGAAAAGCAAGACTGACTCTACAAGTCGTCCACGTCAGACTGTGAACGTTGCCGAACATGCCGCACACGCCGAAGTGATATCCGGCGCGATGGATTCAGATGGTTCATCATCACGCCCTTCTCTGTCCGAGAACCCAGAGCTCATTTCACAATCTTCTCCCTCGTCTGAATCAACGGTCCAATCGACTGAGCCTTCGATTGTTGAAGAGCGTTCTCCTCATGCCCGTTCAGGAAACAAGAGCGCATCGTTGTCATTGGTAGAGGTTGATTCTCATCAGCCCGCACGTGATGCAGAAATCTCTCATGAGCCGCTTCCGCCAGTACTGATGAATAGTTCCACGGAGGTGGATCCGGCAACGAGACTTTCACCGGAACAACGGATATTAAAGGCGCGTCTGCTTATCGAGCAACAATCGTATCCAGAGGCGATTGCTGTGCTGCAGCCTCTTTTTGTAAGCCCCCCCGCGAGCTGGGAACCATGGTTTTGGATGGGAACGGCGCAATTTGGACTCGGTGAATTGGACCAAGCCGAAGATGCATTTATGGAAGGCCTGGTACGGGACGAGACGGTTCCCTATCTCTGGGTTCAGCGTGCGGTCATTGAGCAGCAGCGTGGGGAATATGGCAAGGCCATGGACGCCCTTCGTCAGGCCGAGCTGTTAGATCCGAAGCTTCCGGAGGTTCAATTAAACCTTGCCTATAACTTGGAACATCAAGGTCAGATCAATCTTGCGCGTCGCCATTATCGACGGTACCTCACGCTCACCGACGGGCAGTCGAACTATCATGCGGTTCGAAGAAAAGTCTTAGAGCGTATGTTACGCATGTAACGCTGGCATCACAGAAGCTTCCTTGAGCCTTTTCTTGTCTTGTTCGCTTGATGCGAAGACATTTTCCAGAATCTACATACAGAGGAGTTCGTCATATGAACATTCATACCTTTACGTTACACAATGGTCAACAGAGTGACGAGGTCGTCACTCCGCAGCATGATCCAGATAAAACACTCATCATTATGTTCGGCGCGTCCAATTTAGCTGATGCGCCGTCGATGATTCATCGTGTGTGTCAAGCCTATCCGGGAGTGCCGGTGATTGGATGTTCGACGGTTGGAGAAATCATGGGCACTGAAATTCATGATGACACCTTAACCGTGACCATTATTCAATTTGCCCACACGACGGTTCGATCTGCGTCCGTTGAAATACAAGATTCGCTGGCCTCTTACGAGGCCGGAAAAACATTGGGCCAGGCCTTAGAAGGGCCGGATTTGCGCGGAGTCTTTGTGTTATCGGACGGGTTGCTGGTGAATGGGAGTGAACTGGTGCAGGGGTTGAACGCGACGGTCCCTGAACATGTGGTGGTGACGGGTGGATTGGCCGGTGATGGAAAACACTTTCAGCGAACGTGGGTCATTCAGGATGGACAACCTCAAAGCGGGTACGTAACGGCGGTTGGGTTGTATGGCGATGCAGTTCGGATTGGGCATGGCTCGA
>BQIY01000465.1 GCA_021604265.1 Nitrospirales bacterium | reverse complement strand
CTCAACATTGATCTAGATCATAGTTTTCGACGGAACTCTTCCATATGCTCAATTCAGTCATTATTTTACTACTATTCTCAACAGGAGGAGCAGATGAAGATCCGACCCCATCAACATTCACTCACCTATACCCCATTCTTCCTTCTTGGACTCCTCCTGCTCTTTCCTTTTCTCAGTAGTGCGAAGGATTCCATTACGGCTGAACTCACAACCTTACCAAAAGTTCCAGCGCCAACCAATCGTTCAGAACCTGCCCATGTCATCGTCAACCTTGAAGCCAAAGAGTATGTCGGGACATTAGCCGATGACGTACAATATCAATTCTGGAGTTTTAACGGCACGGTTCCTGGCCCAATGATACGTGTTCGTGTGGGTGATACGGTTGAGCTTCACCTCAAGAACGCGAAAGATAGCAAGTTTCCCCATAATGTGGACTTGCATGCCGTTAACGGACCCGGTGGTGGAGCTGGCGCAAACCTCGCAGGTCCAGGACAAGAAGGCATTGTTTCTTTCCAGGCATTGAATCCGGGACTCTATATGTACCATTGTGCCTCGCCCGTCCCCAATATTCCGGCACATATCTCCAACGGCATGTATGGAATGATTCTCGTAGAACCAGAAGGAGGGCTCCCGAAGGTGGACCATGAATACGCAATCGTCCAGAGTGAGTTCTTTACGATGCCCGGCACAGAAAAAGGTATCTTTGAATTATCTATGAACAAAGGCCTTGCTGAACAACCAGATTACGTGGTGTTTAATGGAAAAACCGGAGCGTTAACTGGCGATGGTGAGCTCAAAGCAAAAACAGGTGAAACGGTACGACTCTACTTCGGGAATATCGGACCCAATGGTGCGTCTTCATTTCATATCATTGGAGAAATATTTGATACAGTCTATGCGGATGGGGCCATTGATGGCACGTTAAATCACAATGTACAAACGACATTAGTGCCTGCAGCTGGTTCTGTCATTGTTGAGTTTACCGTAGATGTCCCAGGAGCCTACCTCCTCGTGGACCATAGTATTTTCCGTGTTGCGAAAGGAGCTCTGGGGATTCTTTCAGCTACAGGGGAGAACAATATTGCGATCTTCAATACTCATCAGGCGCAATAACCATACATCGGAAGAGGTGAAACGTGAGACGAGTAAGAAAGGCACAACAGGACTTGCCTTTTCTATTCGTCTCACATCCACCGTTTTCATACGGGATTCGGGGCCATGAACACCAAGATGCGAAGCCGTTGATTGGTATGGTTAACAACGCCATGCTCCTCTCCGGCAGGAGCCATCGTCCCCTGCCCATGCTTAAGCACATGGCTTTCCCCTCCAATTTGAAACGTGCCAGCCCCCTCTATGACCAGATACACTTTGTCTTGGTCGGCATGCACATGACCTTTTTGCTGTTGTGTCGGTTCAAGACAATACACATCACAAAAAAATCTGGCAGATTGAAATACATTGTGTTTTTTCATTTTCTCCAAAGAAAACTCTTGAAAATCATCAAGATTTACAATCTTCATTCGCCTATCCTCCTTACATAAAATGTGTCAAGCATGCCCGGTCTTCTAAATGCCCATCAAACAGTCATGACGGCCAATCCAGCTTTGAGTGTCTCACTCGTTTAGGTTGAACCCCTGCTCCTATCATGGTAGCCTGAGAGGAAGTATTCACATATATGAAACCATCTTGCGGACCGCTCGTGATAATAATTAGGAAAGGTACTCGCATGGACACCGTTCGCTCATACTTCGTCTGGTTCGCCTGTGCCATCGTTTTCTCTCTGACTGTCCCTTCAGCAATTTGGGCAACAAGTAACACAATTGAAGGTGAATATGAACTGCTTGATGAACCATCCAAGCATGAAAAGGGGAAGGTCATCCTATTTGAGTTTGCTGACTTCTATTGCCCGCATTGCCACATGTTTGAAAAAATTGTCGTCACCAAGCTTGAAGAAGAATTCGGAGATGAATTCGAAGCTCGGCTCATCGGCTTTCCCGTCATGCCGGGAAAGCTGCCGACCGCTTTTGAAATGTATGAACAGGCCGTGACAATGGGCAAAGGCCCTGAAATGAAAGAGGCATTATTCGGCTCCATTCATGGAAAAAAAATTGAAGTCTTCGACAAAACCATACGACGATTGCTGCTGAAAAAGCTAGAACTTGACATTGAAGAGTTTGAAAAAGGATTAGCCAGCGGCGTCCCTTACCGAACACTTGAAAAAGGGAAAGCTTGGGGAGAGCGCATTAAGGTCACCCATACACCAACCATTGTGATTGATGGAAATATTCGAGTCGCGAATTTAACGGAAGAAAATCTCAAGACGATCATTCAGAGTATCCTCGAACAGGATAAACAGTCATAACGGTCTCTTCATCAACCGCTTTGTATTCAAAAAAGGATGCAGCACATGGGGAAAAAAAATAAATCAGACGCATCATTTCCTGAAATGAACGATTTAGTCGCTGGCATGGAAGATCTTCTGCGAGACGAGAATGGGCAACCGTTGACTCCCGATCATCCTCAATATAAAAAACTTTCCGCACTGATGGAAACCATGGTGAATACCATGAATGACAAGAATGATGAAAGCACATTCAACGGTCCACAAGGTCAAGCATAACGTGCACGCCGCCCAATCCTCGCATCATAAGGATATCTGTACAACAACCATGATCGAGACTTTTTCAAACTCACAATACAATAATTGGAGCGATAATTTCTTGATAACACGCGACTCGTGGAATTTTGAGAACATTTATACGTACAGCTCAAAACTTCCGGTCACATCGTTATGGCTCACATTACGAAGTCCCAATAATATTGAGCACAGAGGATGTCACTATCCAGATTGACAAATCGCCCCATAACAACTAAAACATCACCAGTCGGAACACAGACAATGCGGAGAGGTGGGTGAGTCTGGCTGAAACCAACGGTTTGCTAAACCGTCGTAGAGTAACATCTACCGCGGGTTCAAATCCCGCCCTCTCCGCCAGCCTTCGCATAGCTTCGTCCCGCAGGCCAGCTGTTTGGGGCAAGGATCTGTCGAGAGCACCATTCC
>BQIY01000464.1 GCA_021604265.1 Nitrospirales bacterium | reverse complement strand
ATCCCAATAGCCGTAATGACTGAGTCTAACGAAAAGACAATATCCAGTATCGCAATCTGTACGATCACCGCGGTAAACGATGCGGCCGCTCTGGTTGTCCCTTCGCTCTCTTCCCCTTCTAATCGTTCGTGAATTTCTAAGGTACTTTTCACCAAGAGAAACAGGCCGCCTGCAATGAGAATCAGATCGCGACCTGAAAAGTCGTGATGAAAAATAGCAAACCATGGAGCGGTGAGCCCCATCAACCACGAGAGCGAAAACAGGAGGGCTAATCTCGAAAACATGGCGACGCCCAACCCGAGGACTCTTGCGCGCGCCTGCTCCGCGACCGGTAATTTTCCGGCCAGGATTGAAATGAAAATAATGTTGTCAATCCCAAGGACAATTTCGAGTGCGGTCAATGTCCCCAGCGCCAGCCATGTCTGAGGGTCAGACAACCATTCCATCGCAACAACTCCTTACTTATATTGGATCTGAACACAATGATCTTTTTTTTGGCCTGACCACAGAATTTCCAGAACACGCGGATCAAATCGTTTGCAAGCGACTCGCTCTTCTTACGAAAGCTTTATTTGTCCGTCTAACTTTTCCCCAGGCCATGCTACCCAAGGCCAGGACCAATGTACAGAGACTCTCTCTATGTCAGGACACAGAGTTTTTGAATTGTTCGAGAACACCAAACACCGTCTTATGCAATAGAGAGAGACTTCCATGCTCTGAACATGCATAACAAATCATGATCATCATCACGGCTTTATTGTTGGCGGGATATCACTCGTACAACCCTAACTCTCTCAACATCCGAATTGCCTGTGAAAGAGCCATCACACCGCGCAAGAATAATGATGACGAGGGCATCGCGCGACTACGTGTCAGCTGTCGTATGGCCAACTTGCGTGTATAAATACTGTGTGATATCGTTATTGTATATCGTGTAAGACCTCTTCTGCCTGGGGCGACAACCCCCTGACGGTTGAAACGAGATCTTACACGATATTTTTTGTTCAAACCCTCCTTGGTCTTCTGCAATCAGGAACAATTCCTTAAGCATCCGGGAGTTTGGTCATGGAACACGTGGGTCGCCGCCCCTCGACGATACTGCTACGTGCCTCATGCTGTGTGCCAAGTGTAAAAAATCTGTGGTGAATTGAAAGAAGGATCATTGATGGTTAAAGAAGTCGTGGACAGTATCCGTGAGGGAATGAATATCCGAAAAGACTTGCTGGCGGGCCTTGTCGTGGCTCTCGCATTAATTCCTGAAGCCATAGCATTTTCCAGCATTGCAGGGCTTGACCCCAAAGTAGGGCTGTACGCCTCCTTCTCCATGGCCGTGGTCATTGCCGTCGCTGGCGGGCGGCCCGGTATGATTTCAGCTGCGACTGGTGCCATGGCACTCCTGATGGTCACATTGGTCAAAGACCATGGCCTCCAATACTTACTGGCAGCGACTGTGCTGACAGGACTATTACAAATCCTTGCAGGATGGCTCAAACTTGGCTCCCTCATGCGCTTTGTCTCGCATTCAGTCATCACCGGGTTCGTCAATGCCCTCGCCATTCTGATTTTCATGGCACAACTCCCAGAGTTAATTGGTGTTCACTGGGAGGTCTATGCCATGGTTGTGGCTGGCTTGGCGATTATTTATCTCTTTCCCTACCTCACCAAAGCTGTGCCCTCTCCCCTCGTCGCGATTGTAGGGCTGACAGCCGTTTCCATTGGCCTACAGTTAGATATTCGAACAGTGGGCGATATGGGACAACTCCCAACAACTCTTCCCGTATTTCTGTTGCCTGACGTGCCGCTTACCTGGGAGACGTTCACGATTATTTTTCCAGTGTCAGCGACCTTAGCCGTAGTAGGCCTACTGGAGTCTATGCTCACGGCATCGATCGTCGATGAACTCACCGATTCTCACAGCAACAAGAACCGTGAGTGCATGGGCCAAGGCATAGCCAATATTGCCACAGGGTTTATTGGCGGCATGGCTGGATGTGCCATGATTGGACAGTCCGTTATTAACGTGAAGTCTGGCGGACGTGGACGACTCTCGACTCTGGCCGCGGGTGTTTTCCTACTCTTGATGGTGGTGTATATTGGGGATTGGGTCGCCAAAATACCAATGGCCGCACTGGTCGCGGTCATGATCATGGTCTCCATTGGCACGTTCAAGTGGGCATCCATTCGGGACTTGCGAGAGCATCCAAAAAGTTCAAGCGTCGTCATGATTGCGACCGTCGTTGTCGTCGTGGCGACTCATGACCTGGCCAAAGGTGTCTTGGTGGGTGTGCTGTTGTCTGGCTTCTTTTTCGCTCACAATGTTGGACAGATTTTACATATCGGGAGAAGATCAGACGATGAAGGTCGCCTGCGTATCTACAACGTCACAGGACAAGTATTCTTTGCGTCCGCTGAGCGTTTCATCAATTCATTTGATTACAAGGAAGTGATTGAACAGGTACGCATCGACGTGAGCCGTGCCCACTTCTGGGACCTCACTGGCGTCAGCGCGCTTGACAAAGTTGTCATTAAATTTCGTCGAGAAGGGACAGATGTTGAGGTCATTGGGTTGAACGAAGCAAGTGCCACAATGGTCGATCGATTTGCCGTTCACGACAAACCTGATGCGGTTGAGCAATTGATGGGTCACTAGGAAAGACGCATTCCATGAAAAACGAAAAGCATGTGCTGGCTTGCGTCGACCAATCGCATTTTGCTGATTACGTGGCAGACTATGCAATGTGGGCCGCGCGCCGAATGGCGGCGCCGTTAGAATTCCTTCACATCATCGACCGACATCCAGAGATTGCCACGAGTAATGATCATAGCGGTACGATCGGTTTTGATGCACAGGAAGTGCTGTTAAACGAACTCTCAACTCAGGACGAGTCCCGGAGCAAAGAAGCCCGGGAACGCGGACGGATTTTTTTAAACCGTTTACGGGAACGTGCAGTTGAGGCAGGGATTGACTCGCCGGACGTACGCCAACGCTATGGTGTCCTGGTTGAGACTCTCGCTGAACAAGAAGATGGCGTACGGTTATTTGTCTTAGGACGACGTGGAGAAT
>BQIY01000463.1 GCA_021604265.1 Nitrospirales bacterium | reverse complement strand
CCCAAGACCATGGTGTTTGAATTATCTCGTTGGAGGAGTCTGTACGAAGGCGAAAAGTTTGACCCATTGAAGATTCCTCAACGTATTCAGGATCGGCCGCCAACGGCTGAACTCAAAGATCATCAATTGGATCAAGACACGTTGCCTCCGTATTCCGTATTAGATGAGATTCTCAGAGCGTATATTGAAGAAGACCGGTCTCCGCAAGATATTGCGGCCCTTGGGTTCAAGCTCCCTCTGGTGAAAAAGGTCATTTCCATGGTTGATCGAAGTGAGTATAAACGTCGCCAAGCCCCGATAGGGATAAAGATTACCCCTCGTGCGTTAGGAAAAGATCGCCGGATGCCGATTACCAATCGATATCCCCATTCATAAGTGCCGACGTGCCGGTTGAGTAAACCTTAGAGTATATGGGACTATTCAGATGAGTGATTCGACTCAGCCTTCTCGCTCTCACACACAACTCGCAGACTCCTCACTCCGTTCAGAGCAGTCGGCTATTCCACGACGGCGTGAAGACCTGAGATCACAGCTTGTTGCCGGGGCCACTGGTGCAGAAATTGTGGAATGTCTGACTGATCTCGTTGATGAAGAATTAATCAGTCGCTATCGAAATCTTATCCAGCAAGCTGATCAACGCACGGTCGTTGATGCGCAGCGATGCTGTCTTGTGGCGGTCGGCGGCTATGGACGTCGAGAATTAGCTCCTTATTCGGACATTGACGTGATGGTCTTGTCAGACATCTCGAGTGACTCTCAAGCCGTCTTGGATTTGTCAACGGGTGTCTTTCATCATTTATGGGATTTGGGGTTCCAAGTCGGGCACAGTGTTCGTTCGATAGCGGAAGCGCTATCTTTAGCCGATGCGGATCTGCCAGCCAAAACGGCATTGATGGAGTCGCGCTTCCTCGCCGGAAACCCCGAGGTGTTTCAAGATTTTCAAGCCCGGTTTGTTCGGCGAAACTTAGAGAAGCGGGTGGACCAATTTATTCAGCACAAGCTAGAAGAGCGCCAGTGTGATTACAGGAAATTTGGAGAAACCGTGTTTTTGCTTGAGCCCAATATCAAGAAAAGTCAAGGTGGCTTACGCGACCTTCATCTCTTGCAGTGGGTCGGAATGGCCAAATATCAAGCGGCCACGATTCAAGAGTTAGCCAATTGCGGTGCCCTGGCACGAAAAGATGCCATGGCGATACAGGAGGCTCGGGAATTTTTATGGCGTATTCGTTGCCTGATGCATTTTCATGCAAAGCGGGCACAAGATATTTTGACATTTGAAGATCAAGAACGGTTAGCCGCCAATTTTGGCATGACGGATCAGCCACATTTACTGGCCGTTGAGCAGTTTATGCAGCAGTACTATCGCCATACCATGGGCTTACATGAGCGATGTCTGCGCTTTATTGACAGGGCCAGAGAGTTTCCCTGGTGGAAGCGATTATGGCATGCCATACCTAGCCCGTTGCTTGAAGGCTACTTCCTGAAAGTTGGGGACCGATTAACCGTTCCATCTGAAAAACTCACGCAAGTCTTAGGGAGTCCAGAATTACTCGTTCGGCTATTTCGACTCAGCCAGGAACGTCGATTGCCTGTCGAAAGCCAAACAATAGATCAACTGCATGAATATTTGGATGATATTCCGAATGAACAGTTTCATATTCCATCGGTGAGTCGTACCTTTCGGGAGATTCTTTCTGATACGGGGCGAGTCGCTCATACGCTGACGGCCATGCATCGAGCCAAGCTTCTGGAAAAGCTCGTTCCGGCCTTTTCCCGTGTCCGTGGACTCATGCAATTCAATCAGTATCACAAATATACGGTAGACGAACATAGTCTTCTCGCTGTTCGGCAGGCAGAGTTATTGGCGAAGGACGAGGGGCCGCTCGGGAAAGTTTTTGCGGACATTAGACAAAAGGATCTGCTTCATCTGGCCGTGCTGCTTCATGATCTCGGGAAAGGGAAGACGGAAGATCATAGCGAGGTCGGGAAAACCATTGCGCAAAAAACAGCCGAACGTCTGGGTCTGACGCATGAAGAAAGTCGAGTCTTGGAATTTCTTGTCCATAAACATCTGCTCATGGCCCATATTGCATTTCGTCGAGACATTCATGATGAGAAAGTTATTCAAAAATTCGCCCGAACTGTGAAAACGCCAGAGGTGTTACGGCAGTTTTTGATTTTAACCGTGGCAGATATTTCAGCCGTTGGTCCGGATGTGATGAATAAATGGAAAGAGACACTCTTAATTGAATTATTTTCTCGGACCTATGCGACGTTTTCGGACAATTCGGACTCACCGTCTCATGAGTCAGATGCGCGGCAATGTCAGGAGGTGAGCCGGATACTTTTACCGCAGTCTAATCAAGAAGAGGGGGGCGTTGTTCATGGAGTTATTGACGAACAATGGATTCGTGAGCAACTGGCTCTGTTTCCCGCTCGATATCGATCGGGCACGAATTCTGAGAGAGTCGCTGTGCACCTTGCGGCGATCAGGCGACTATCAAGTGACTACCCTCTTGTCGAGACCACGTTTCATAAAGACTTGAATGTCACGGAATATACATTGATTGCCGAGGGTGGGAATAAGCCTGGTCTCTTCATGAATATGACCGGAGTATTAGCGGCGCTGGGCTTGGTCGTCCTTGATGCGCAAATCGTGACGAGAAAAGACGGGATCGTCGTGGACTCCTTTTCAGTGAAAGACCCGGATTATGAAGGGCCGCCGCCGTCTCGAAGGTTCGACCGTGTGTGTGAAACCATCATGCAGGTATTGAAAGGCGAAGAATCGGTTGATCAAGTTTTTGATCGAGGAAAGCGCGTGACATTCGGGCGCCAGTATCCGACGGGCCGGCATCAGACTGAGGTGAACATCGATAATGAAAGCTCAGATCGGCACACGATCCTTGAAGTGTTCGCAGACGATAAGCAAGGCCTGCTCTTTGTCATTGCACGGGCATTGGTCGGCTTGGAACTTTCTATTCATTCTGCCAGGATCGGGACACGACTTGATCAGGCTGCGGACGTGTTTTATATCACGGCCGAAGGCCAAAAAATCGAAGACCCTGCGATG
>BQIY01000462.1 GCA_021604265.1 Nitrospirales bacterium | reverse complement strand
CATCCCCATTTTTTGGCGACTCACGCTCAAGCAACGCAACGATTCAACGAAAGTATCCAGAAGATAGCGCTTGAGGCAGGTGGTGAAGGGGGGCATCGTCTTGGCAAAGCATTGGGTATTCAACGAAGTGCAGACACTTATTTACGGCAATTGAAGCAAGTTCCAATTCCTGAGATTGAGTCCCCTCGTGTGGTTGGAATAGATGATTGGGCATGGCGTAAAGGTCATCATTACGGGACGATTATTTGTGATTTGGAGCGATCCGAAGTTATTGACATTTTGCCAGATCGCGAGGAAGAAACCGTAACGGCTTGGCTCAAATGCTACCCTAGCATTGAAATCATCACACGGGATCGAGCGAAGGTCTATCGTAAGGCGGCGAATGCGGGTGCTCCACAGGCGATTCAGATTGCTGACCGCTGGCATTTACTCAAGAACTTGTTCGATGGGGTAAAACGAGTGTTTGAAGGGTACCAACCCTTGTTGAAGCAGATTAGTAAAGACATAAGTCAAAAGGAGGTATACCGAGGTGAACCCAAAATCCATATCGAAACTCAAACTTGGCATCCAATTGATGTGCCTGATGATAATGAGACCATCCAAGCACAATTACAAGATGAGAACTTGGCACCTGCTATACGCCGTCGCTTCTTACTAGTTCTGGTTCATCGTTGGCGAAAAGCCGGTCTCCCAATCAAGGAAATCATGGCTCAAACACAGTTGAGTCGTGCCAGCATTTACCGCTATCTAAACTATACTCACCTTACGCTGAAGGTTATGCACTCCCCTGATATCACTAATCTACCACCTAGCCCTCGTCAGTTACGAAATCAGAAGATCATTCAACTACGGGATGAAGGGGTGACCATTGCCGAAATTGTTCATCGTGTTGGGATGAGTCGAGCGAGTATCTATCGTGTTCTTGCAGCAGCAGGCAAGTCACATCGTGGGCAACGTGAGTATTTTCCGGGAGTAGAGAAGCATAATTGGACGACGCGCTTCAATGAGCTTTGGCAGGATGAAGTTCATGATTTACAAATTCTGTGGGAAAACTTACATAGTGAAGGTTATAAGATGTCTTTTGCGAGCGTTCGGAGGGCTGTTTATCGACAGTATACTCCCATTTCAATTATACCTCGAGGCATGGTTACCCAGCAGATTTATCGCCCCAGAAAAGCAGCATGGTGTTTTGTCCTTAACGCGCTTGAACTTGATAAATCCGACTATCAATTTTTGCGTACTTGTTTGCAGACTTCGGCTGATTTACTTCAACTCTATGCTTTGGCACAAGGGTTTCAACATCTTATCGTTCAATCGCGTCGTCTTTCTCTCTTTGAGCATTGGATCACGCAAGCGACTTCATGTATCTTCCCTGAAATCCAGCGATTTGCGCGAGGATTACTTCAAGATGAGGATGCTGTGCGAGCGGCTTTAACTTATTCTTGGAGTAATGGACCAGTTGAAGGGCAAGTTCTTCGGCTTAAACTGAATCGGCGAAAAATGTATGGTCGCGGTAACTTGGAGTTGCTAAAAAGACGTGTCATCTGCGCCATAAAATGAGGTCATTCATCAAACTTGCGGGAGAGCCTCTGCAATTGCCAGAACTCCTACACGAAGTTGATACATGGACGAATTTCTCCCGACATCTGTATCATGCAGGCAACGCAAACTCACGAATTGATGAGCTTCAACGTCATTTGTATGCGGTCATGCTTGCTCAAGCACGCAACATTGATTTTAAGCAAATGGTGGATGTTGTTGATTTATCCTATCAGCAATTGCTCTGGTGCAATAACTGGTATATTCGCGAAGAGACTGTGCAACCCGCAACTGATGAACTTGTCAATTATCAATATCGCCAACCTTTGAGTCACTATTGGGGCGATGGTCGCTTTTCATCTTCCGATGGACAACGCTTTCCGGTTGCCGTTCGTACTCAAAATGCAACACCACTTCCCCGTTATTTCGGTTATGGGCGCGGGTTAACTTTCCTGACATGGACTTCTAGTCAGTATTCTCAATACGGTACACTCGTTACACCACCCACCCATCGTGAAGCCGCTTACACACTCGATAAAATACTCGACAATGATTCAGAACTTGACATTCAAGAACATACCACAGATACCGATGGCTACACCGACCTTATCTTTGCCTTGTTCGACTTGTTGGGGATGCAATTCGCACCACGCCTCAAAGATATCAGTACCACACGTCTTTTTCGTATGGATCTTGATATATCCTATGACAACCTCAAAGCTCTGACATTTCACAAAGCTGATTTAGATCTTATCGTCCAAAATTGGGATGAGATGTTGCGCCTCGTTGCTTCACTTAAATTTCGCTGGACAACGCCCTCACTCATTATTCGCAAACTACAATCTTTCCCACGCCAGCATATCCTCACTCAAGCACTCCAAGAATATGGTCGTATCGTCAAAACGATCTTCATTCTCCGCTACTACGTCAGCGAAGCCTATCGGCGACGCATCGATGCCCAGCTCAATAAGAGTGAGAAGTTTCATGATCTACGGGGACATATCCATTCCGCTAATCGGGGCAAAATCCGCAAGAAATACCCTGAAGACCATCTCAACCAAGCTAACTGCCTCAACCTGATTGTCAATGCTGTTGCCGTTTGGAACACCGTCTACATGCAAGCGGCTATTCAACATTTACAAAATACGGGGCAAGACATCTCTGAGGCAGACTTAGAGCATTTGTCCCCGGTTCGATATGAACATATCAATATCTTTGGCAAGTATTCCTTTGATCGTCCATCCCTTCTCACCGATGAAGGCTTACGACCGCTTATTGTCCAAAATACGCGCCGTTAATCAATTTGCTTCACAGTAGATTTAACATATGAATCAAACTACCGTACGCTTTCGCTGATTTAATATCACTTGACCTACTATCACTTCCCTCTTTACGCACACCCCAACCGTCATCATGTGGGAAGATAACTTGATTATCTGATGCTTTAGTTGATGCTTTATCAGGTGCTTTTTTTGATGATTTGTCTGGTGTTTTAGTTGATGCTTTTTTTGATGCTTTGGTCGATGATTTATCTGATGTTTTG
>BQIY01000461.1 GCA_021604265.1 Nitrospirales bacterium | reverse complement strand
TTGTGGACGATCCGATTCAATTTGCCCATGTCGTTGTGGGGCTCCTGCAAGATCCTGTGTTACGAACAGAATGTGGAATTCGGGCACGAAAGTTTGTACAAAAACGTGGAAGTTGGGAAGATTGTGGTGCCGAGCTTGAACGATTAGTTCATCGTATGAGTTGAAAGGGTAACTTCTTTCGGACGTATTTAAGGTTGAGGATGCTGACACAATGTGATGATTTCGATGAGCCTCCAGTCATTCTCCACCTGGTGTTTCGATTGGCCATGGGGGGATTAGAAAACGGGCTGGTCAATCTGATTAATCACATGCCTGTGGATCGGTATCGACATGTCATTGTGTGTTTGACTGATTTTACAGATTTTCGAGATCGGATCACTCGGGCTGATGTTGAGGTGGTGGCCATTCACAAGAAAAGCGGGAAGGATTGGGGATCGTACGTGCGGGTATGGAACGTCTTGAAAGACATGAAACCGACCATTCTTCATACACGTAATTTACCGACAATGGAGTATGCCATTGTTGCGACGCTGGCAGGGGTTCCCTGTCGAATACACGGAGAACATGGTCGGGACATTCATGATCAGTATGGAGCCAGTCTGAAGTTTCGCTGGTTTCGAAAGTTTGTTGCCCTGTGGATTCAACAGTTCATCACGGTTAGTGAAGATCTTGCGCAATGGTGTCAGTCGAGCATTGGGATCAACGGTCGTCGAATCAGTCAAATTTATAATGGTGTGGATATTCAGCGATTTCATCCTCGACAGGGAACACGACCAGAAATATTCCCCAAGGGATTTGCTGCCTCCAATCAATTTATCATTGGAACCATAGGACGACTACAAAAGGTCAAAGATCAAATAACCTTGATGCAGGCCTTTATTCATCTTCGTGAACATTTTCCAGACAGTGCAGGACACGTGCGGTTGATTCTCGTGGGAGACGGACCCTTACGTGCAGATATTCAGCAGCTGATGGAGAAAAGTAGAATCGCCGAATATGTATGGATGCCGGGAGAGCGACAGGATATTCCAGACCTTCTCCGGTCATTTGATCTTTTCGTCCTTCCCTCTGAGGCTGAGGGCATTTCCAATACGATTTTAGAGGCAATGGCCAGTGGATTACCCGTGCTCGCAACGGCTGTGGGTGGGAATACGGAATTGGTGATTGATGGGGATACGGGTTCCTTGGTGCCTCCGAAAGATCCTCGTGCGATGGCAGACGCGATGGTGAGATATGTGGAAGATAAAGAATTGCTTCGAAAGCATGGGAAAGCTGGTCGTGTTTTATCTGAACGCCGTTTCAGTCTTGAAGCGATGGTGAACGGATATTTGGGTGTGTATGATGCGGCACTTAGTGAATTGTCTCACGATACAGCATCATAGCTCTAAGGTCGGACGCATGAATAAGCAATGGACGATCGTCATGAAGGTATGAGAAGGAAGGACGTGTTGAACGATGTGCGGAATCTGTGGTGTGTTTAATGTTGGGACCGGAGCTCCGGTTCCGGTGTCGTTATTAAAAACGATGGCTGATACGATCGTTCATCGTGGGCCGGATGAAGAGGGGTTTTACTCTGATGGTCCTGTTGGTTTGGCGCATCGTCGTTTATCCATCATCGATTTGGAAGGTGGTCAGCAGCCTCAGACCAATGAAGATCAGTCAGTTTGGGTGGTGTTCAACGGTGAAATCTATAATTTTCAGGAATTACGAGATTTTTTAGTGAAAAAAGGTCATACGTTTAAGACCCGATCTGATACGGAAGTCATTGTGCATTTATATGAAGAAAAGGGCGAAGACTGTTTTAAAGATTTACGGGGAATGTTTGCGATCGCTATTTGGGATAGTCGTCAGCGTCAACTGTTGTTGGCGAGAGATCGTGTCGGAAAAAAGCCGCTGTTTTATGCATACAATGAATCGCGGGTGGTGTTTGGATCGGAAATGAAGGCGGTCCTTGCAGCGCCTGACGTTTCGAGAGACGTCGATCTTGAAGCCCTGTCTGATTATTTCTCTTTGCTCTATGTGCCTGCACCAAAGTCGATCTTTACGTCAGTTCGAAAAGTGCTCTCTGGACACTATGTGGTGATTTCAGAGCGTGGCCTACGAGATGAAGAGTATTGGGATATTGACTTTTCTCGAACGATCGTGAAATCGGAACGTGAATGGTGTGATGAACTCATGGAGGCCTATCATGAGGCTGTTCAACTACGGTTGATTAGTGAAGTGCCATTAGGGGCATTCTTGTCAGGCGGGATTGATTCTTCCTCAGTCGTGGCTCTGATGAGTCAGATTACCGGGAAGCCGGTGATTACGACATCTATTGGATTCGAAGAAAAAGAGTTCGATGAGTTGGACTATGCAAGGCAAGTCGCCACGCAATTTGGCGCTCAGCATTTTGAACAAGTCGTTCGTCCTGATGCCGTCGGGATCACCGAAAAACTCGCGTGGTATTATGATGAGCCGTTTGCCGATTCTTCGGCCATACCGACCTATTATGTCTCGAAGTTAGCACGGGAACATGTCACGGTTGCGTTGTCGGGTGATGGCGGGGATGAATTGTTCGCGGGATATCGACGTTATGTCTTCGATAACCGTGAAGAGCAAGTACGGTCGCTTTTACCGTCATGGTTTCGTCGTGGAGTATTTGGTCCTTTGGCCTCGTTGTACCCTAAGGCTGATTGGGCTCCAAGGGTGTTCCGCGGGAAAGCGACGTTTGAGAATTTATCCAGGTCTCACATTGAAGCGTATTTTCGTTCCATCTCAGCCGTCCGACCTGAAGTAAAACAGCAACTGCTTCATCGGCAAGTCCAAGAGTCTCTCGGTTCGTATGATACGGTGAATGTTCTTCGGTCGTATTATGAGAAAGCGCAGGGAGCTGATCCAATCGCTCGAATTTTGTATACAGATGTGAAAACGTATATGACCGATGATATTTTAGCCAAAGTCGATCGTGCGAGCATGGCCCATTCATTAGAAGTTCGGGCACCTCTTCTGGATCATCCTTTTATGGAATTGGCCGCGAGTATCCCCGCTTCTTTCAAGCTTCAAGGCACGACGGGTAAGCATATCTTAAAAAAATCCTTGGAAGGGAC
>BQIY01000460.1 GCA_021604265.1 Nitrospirales bacterium | reverse complement strand
CGGAATCATACACAAACTTACGCGACACGATCGTAGCCGTCGCTCCGAGACGTGCATATTGGGCATACACAAGATCTGAAGGAATAGGAAGAGACGTATCCATGGCTCGACCGACATGACCAAAACCAAGCCGTTTTCCTGACTGACGGACACATGACGCAATATGAACCACCAGATCAGTCGCTAACGTGAGAAAACGGTTCCGAAACCCCAAGCTAAGACCAAGATCGTTGATCCCAACATGAATTTCCTCTATTTCATCGAGAGCGACAAGTTCTTCGATAATTTTGGCGGCTTGAACATTTTCCAGCAGCGGGACAACATGAGCCCGGCCACGCACAAGACGCGCATAAGTCGAAACTTCTTTTGTTGTCGTGAAATATGGAAGCATCAAGACCTCGACTCCCATATCGATGAGACGATCCACTTCATCAGCGGAACCAGGGTGAAGCGGATTGGATCGTGCAAATAGTTTTGCGTGCGATACCTGCTCCTTCATTGATGGGATCAGATCTTCTTTATGGCCTGAAATCCACGTATTCAATCCCCCTTGTCGCTCGGCCTTTCCAATGACCTCAAGGTCAACGCCAACACGATCGATACCAGCACGATCGGCAAAACAAGCCAATTCCAGCTCTCCTGTCCAAAATGTCAGAATCAAGCGGTCTGATTCAAAGGATGACGATATCATAGAACTTCCCCAACCAGAGCGATGCTGAATAAAAACCTTTACGAAAAAGTGTAAGGAATTTCTGGAGTGTCGCGTGGAAGTCTCCACTCGTCAGGCTTATCGTAGTTGTAGGCGCCATCCGAGATATTGATGAAACTGCTGCTTTCAGAACTCAACAGATTTTGAAACCCATGCCAGACTCCAGGAGGAAAACCCACCACCATTGGACGCAGCGGACTCATGTTAAAGACATTCAACTTCCCTTCTGTGGAAGAACCTTTTCGTCCGTCAAAAAGAACCAATTTCATCATTCCCGTCGGAACGACAATATTATCAGACTTCTGTTTATGCATATGCCAAGCGGTGACCGCTCCCGGGCAAAGCGTTACATGGACGATATGTTGAATGGGTCGATCCTGGCAGATCTCCCAATTATGCCGATAATATTCCGTGACATATGAGTGATCAGACAATGTATTTTTGATTTCTGAGGTCTTCACCCCGTCGATCAACTCAATTAACGATTCCCAGTTAGACGTCACACGTTGATCATCTTGTTTAGCAGATTCGATATTGTTCATGATGGACTCTCCTGAATCATAAAATCTTTGATAACACCGTCACAGACCGAGGACGTCGGTGAACACACCTCGTCACGATCACGAAGAAACAGTCACCCGGCCAACAAAATGCCGAAACGCGTCTTTAATATACTCAACGTGTTCGTCTTCCATACTCTGATGACATCCAATCAGAATCCCTCCACGCATGATGTAATCGGCATTCGGATAACCCGCAGCATCGGCCCGATGCTTAATCGATTTGAAGGCTGGCTGACGGAGAATATTGCCCGTAAAGACGACACGTGTTTGAATGCCCTGTTCTTCAAAATAAATTTGAAGATCTCGACGGCTAAACGGCGCGTCATCACGAATAATCAGGGGAAACGCTAACCATAAGGTATCCACCATTTTTAATTGCCGCGGTAAGATAAACCATTCTTCGTACATCAGAAAAAAGTCTCTCAATTTCTGGAAATTTTCCCGTCGACGCTCACCAAAGTCCGGGAGTTTGGATAGTTGCACTAACCCAAACGCCGCCATCAATTCAAGAGGCAGAAAATTATGCCCAATGGCCTCAAACACAAATTTTCGATCATAGGGAATATCGTCGATCTCAATGTCGAAACGATCCTCAATCCGTTCAGACTCTTGAAACCTCGCCGAACTACGTCCCCAACCGCTCATAATACGTGTACGAGTCTCAAGATCAGGGTTATTCATACAGATCATCCCTCCCGATCCGGCACACGTGATCACATGCGTCGCGTAAAAGCTTGTCGTGGAAATATCTGTCAATTGCCCAGTGGGGACTCCTTCGAAGGTCGACCCGACCGTATCTGCAGAATCTTCGATGACCATCAACTGATGACGATCGGCAATGGCACGCAACCGGGCCCAATCCGGCACATTGCCAATTAAATTTGGAATCATCATCGCGCGAGTTTCGGGCGTAATCATTCGTTCAATATTGTCAACATTGATATTCAACGTGTCCAATTCCACATCAATAAATGTCGGAATAAGCCCGTGATGCACCAGAGGAGCCACAGTCGTGGAAAACGTGACTGCCGGCGTGATGACTTCGCTTCCAGGAGGAAGATCAAGAATGGCGACGGCCAGCGTGTTGGCCGACGAAGCAGAATTCACCATCACCCCATAGGATTTCCCGAACAATGTTGCAACCGCTTGTTCCATCCGGGTAGTACATGGTCCATGAACAAGGGAAAGAGGGTTTTGAAGTGACTGCACAACGGCAGCAATCTCTTCTTCTCCATACTTGGGTTGTGCATAATACACCTTGGTATGTGTCGTTTCGCGCGTCGTCTCACTCAAAGCACTCGCCGGAAAATCTTTCGTCTGAAAAGAATTCATTTCATCACCTTTATGAAATAAACATGAAAGAGATAATATGGGAATGAAAGAGGTTGTACATCAAAAACGAGGAGGGTCATTAGGAAATTAATCGTGGGGAATATAAGAAAACTTTCATCCGGCAAACGGTAAAATACTCAAAAAAAATATTTCCTACCATACGACTTATGGACTTCTATACGCAATCTCTGGATACAAGTATAAACAGCTATTGATAAATAGTTAATTCACAAGATGTCTCATATAAATCTGAGCAAACATATTGACACAGCACTATGTTACGATTGACACGGAACCTCTTGAAATAAGGAGCGTCTACATGGAAGGAGCAGCCGCTACTGAATTTGACCACCCCACGTTTCACCTTGCCGTGGCACAGTTTGATCAAGCCGCCCAAGCCATGGGTCTGGACCCGAACTTTAGAGAACGACTCAAAGCCCCACAACGAGCCCTGACCGTCAGCCTCCCTGTCCGCATGGACAACG
>BQIY01000459.1 GCA_021604265.1 Nitrospirales bacterium | reverse complement strand
TTGGCCTTCGTGGTGATTACGGCTGCGGAAGTCATGGTGTCTATTACCTGTCTCGAATTTTCCTATACCCAGGCTCCACTTAAACTCAAATCGCTTCTCATGGGCTTGTTTTTGCTTTCGGTGTCTTTAGGAAACGGGTTTACCTCCTTTGTGAACTTCTGGATTCAGAATGCAGATGGGACTGTTGCGTTGACCGGTCCCGACTACTATTGGTTTTTTGCGGGCGTCATGTTTCTTGTGGCCTGCTTGTTTCTTTTGGTGGTAAAAGGTTACGAGGAAGAAACGTATTTGCAGGGAACAGGACAGGGATGATCTGACCGGAGATTCAAGTTTCTCGCCCATCCAGACATTAATAATCCTCACGATCCTTCCTTATAACCGTGAGGAGTAGGGGAATATTCTTTCCCTTCCTGTGAATGTTGAAAAATTATAATTTCCAATGGCATATTGACCCACAGGCACGTTGCATATTAGAGGCCTCGGGACGGTTCAAAAAAGTCGTCCAGCAAGGTCGCAGTCATTTTTGCGCGCAGAGCGTACTTCCAGTACGTGAGCACGGAAAAATGGCGAGAACGCCGCTGGCGGCTTTTTTCAACAGCCCCTTCCTGTAAACCAGGGCCCTACGAACAACCCTATAACCATCTGATGGAGATACAAGCTTTATAAGGAAGAGGGGAAATCTACAAAAAAACGGGAGAAAAAACCGAAGACAGGTCATTAAAGAATCAAGGCAATTTTCTTTTTTGACTAAGGTACAGAACTTGATTCACCCGAAAGGCCTGGTTGTAGTGGCCGGATTGGATATACTGAGAATGAAAACACCGTCCATCAAACATCATCAACCTGTTTGGGCGCATTTCGATGAGTTTCAGCAATTCCCAATATTCATTTCCGTCGTTGATATACCTATTGTCTCGACATGCAAAAAGGGGATTGAAAATCATGCTATTTTGGAAGTTTTCATATCCTTCCGGGCTGGTAAAAAATTCGTCGCTCAGTTCCAATTGGTTCGCAAGCTGTCGGATCGTCGCGTCCGGTATCGGAGGTACCCGTTCGAGTCCTGTCGGTCGATGGCGATATAACCCGGTTCCACCCGCACAAGAATCTGCAGGATTAAGATAGACCATGGCGGTGACATCCTGATCGATGTGAGGTTGTCGTTGCCCAACGTTTAGTCGGTAGTTGTCAGTCTTGATACCTTGAAAGACGACTGGTTGGGGAGAAAAAAATGTGAAGAGAGGGCATCCCCAAAGGGCGCTTAGCGATTCTACCAATTTTCGGTGCTCATAATTGAGTCGTGCTCGAACTCCAGGAAAATTCCCTACGAGTTCGAAACGGTCCGTATAGGGGAGGTTTAACGCGATTTTGAGGATTTCTTCAGGGTATTGATAGAAATCATCTACGATCACGACCTGATGTTGTCCCAGTCCAACGCGTTGAATTGATACTGTTTGGTGTGGATTGAGGGCCAGAAGATCCGAGCGAATGTAATTGGACATGGAGTCCCTATTGGTATTCGACTAGGATGACGTTAAAAAAACGGGCCTATAGTGAACCTTGTTTCAAGAGGAGTCAAGGGGGTTACGTAAAATTGGCCTGGAGAGAGAACGATCACCCTATGAGGCCAGCAAGGCATTGAGAGGAGTCTGGAGACATGGGAGCTATATATAGAAACGTCTTAGAGCAGATTCGCATGGCCTTTCCTCAGCCGGTGTCTGACCGAGTCCATGATTCCTATTTTGTTCATAGCATCATGAGGGCCGTTGAAGCAGTGGATGCCATGAAGAGTGAGCGACCGATTCTCGGTGAGCGTGGTGAATTGGATTATCACACGGCTCGGCTTAGCCGGTTAGCTGAAAAGGGCAGCAGTGTTGAGGCTGTCACCCAGGAGTTGGTGCAGTATTGTTCGGGGCTCACTGTCTGGGGGCACCCCCGGACACAGCAAAATGTTGTTCCCCCCGTCACGATCTCTTCTCTAATTGGTGTGTTGCTCGCTTCACTCTATAACCCGAATTTGGCGTGGGATGAATATAGTCATCGGGTGGGTTTAGCTGAAGTAGAAGTGGTCGGGATGATGGCTCAATTATTAGGCTATGATTCTGAGCTAGCCGGGGGGATGTTTACTTTTGGCGGAACGGGAACCACGCTGTACGGCATGAAATTAGGCTTGGAAAAATCACTCCCTGGTTCCATGGAGCACGGGATTCGTGAAGATGCGGTGGTGTTTGCAAGCGATAGCAGTCATTATTGTCGTTACAATATAGCAGGGTGGTTGGGGCTGGGGAGTCATAATCTTATCACCATTCCTACCACCATTCACAATGAGATCAATCTCAAGGTGCTTCGGGAGCAAGTTGTACAGGCCTTACGAGCGGGCCGAAAAATTGTCGGCATGATTGCCACGCTGGGGACAACAGATGCCTTTGGACTAGATGATCTCCAAGGCATGGTGAAATTGCGGAATGAACTCGTCCAGGAGTTTTCTCTGCCTTATTGTCCCCATATTCATGCGGATGCAGTCATTGGATGGGCATGGTCCGTCTTTACCGACTATCCCTTTGAAGCGAATCCGTTAGGGTTCCGTCCTCGGACTGTGCGGGCCTTGGCTGGAGCCTGCAAAAAAATTCGACATCTCTCTTTGGCAGATTCAATTGGAATTGATTTTCATAAGCCAGGGTTTGTCCCCTATATTTCAAGCTTAATTCTCGTTCGGCAAAAAGAAGATCTCGATTTGCTACAACGTCCCCCGGATCAGATGCCCTATCTGTACCAATTTGGTGAACAGCGGCCCGGCATGTATACCTTGGAGACATCACGATCGGGTGGGGGAGTGCTTGCTGCCCTGGCAAACTTGAAATTGTTTGGGAAAGAAGGGCTGCGAGTCATCATTGGCCATATTGTAGAAATGGCGCAACTTTTGAGGGAGCACCTGGAGAGTCATGAATGTATGACGGTGGTCAACCGGGATAACTTTGGCCCCGTCACTCTCTTTCGGGTGTATCCCGAAGGGGTGGACACATTCCAGATAAAGGAAGCGGAGATGCATGATGTCGCGTTCCGTGACATTCTGTTGGAACACAATGCGTTCAAT
>BQIY01000458.1 GCA_021604265.1 Nitrospirales bacterium | reverse complement strand
TACAAATCGAAAACTTGCTTGGAGTCAATCTCCGAATGCCAGTAGTGTGGTACAATATGCGTTAGTACTTGTTGACGGCTTTGTTTGGTAGATTTATATTCAATGGAACTCATGATCAGACCATATCGTTTGCTCTGATCGTTTTAGCTTCAGCCGATGAGGAGTACAGGAGCCGGAATTCATTCTCGATGGTCAAACATGTTGAAACTATGTTAAATCTCGGCATTTTCGCTTCTTATAAGGTCTCTCGCATCAGGGTGCTTCTGGTGGGTGTAATGTGTGTCATGACAGCTCTCATGGGTTGTGATTCAGGATATTCCTCGGGGCTTTCGGAAGTGTCTTCGAATGATCGCCAGGTAGAGGTCAAGCGGGGATGGCCAACCATTGGATCGCCTTCACCTCCCTTCACACTCCAGAATATGGCTGGCAAGCCGGTCAGCCTTGCAGATTTTCGTGGGAAAGTGATCTTGCTCAATTTTTGGGCAACCTGGTGTGGTCCCTGTCGAGTAGAAATGCCTGCCATGGAAGCTCTGTACCGGGAAATGCGCAGCCAGGGGCTGGAAATTGTGGCTGTTTCAGTGGATGCTCAAGGAACCGAAGTCACCAAACCCTTTCAGGAAGCCATGGGATTGACCTTCCCCATTTTACATGATCCGGAATATGACGTGGGGCTTGCCTACGGGGCTCGAACACTTCCGATCAGTTATGTCATTGACCGGAAAGGCATTATTCAACATCGAGTCTTCGGCGCTCGAGACTGGAATGGTCAAGAGGCCAGAAAATTGATACAAGCTCTTCTCGATCCTCCCGCGGCGTTGGACTACGATGGACTCCTTTAATCAAGTCTCCATCTTAGCCGCCTTTAGTGCGGGTTTCCTTTCGTTCATTTCCCCTTGTGTTCTACCACTGGTCCCCTCTTATTTGTCCTACATCACCGGCTTATCGGTCGAGGAACTCTCCAATGTTCAGGAACGGGAACGATTTCGAAAAGTCATTATGGTGAATTCACTCCTCTTTATTGCCGGATTTTCTAGTGTCTTTATTGCGTTCGGAGCCTCAGCGAGTTTTGTGGGACAAATGTTGTATCAATATCAAGATCTGATCAGAAAAATTGGCGGAGTGCTTATTGCCGTGTTCGGGCTTTATCTCATGGGCATACTCAAGTTGTCGTTTCTTATGACAGAACGTAAGCTGCTGCATTTTGAAAAACGTCCGTTGGGGTATATTGGATCTTTTCTCGTGGGGACGGCATTTGCCGCTGGGTGGACTCCCTGTGTCGGTCCCGTATTGGGGGGAATTCTGGCTTATGCCAGCACGACGGAGTCTATGCAAGATGGCATCGTGCTGTTAACGTCCTATTCCGTGGGATTGGGCCTTCCGTTCTTTCTTACGGCTTTTGGAGTGGATAGTTTCCTGACACACTTTAAGAAAGTCCGGCATTATCTTGGGGCTATTTCAATGGTCAGCGGGGTCTTGATGGTGACAATCGGTGTCATGCTGTACGTTAATTCGGTGACCATGATCACCAGTTTCCTAGATCGGCATGGCATTGGCTGGTATCTCGGGCAATAGTTTCACTATTCTCCCTTGGGAGTTTTCCCACGGCTTGAGTTTGGATAAAGAAAAAACTAAGGCCGTTTTTGCCTTAAATTTCGAGAGACGAAATATGAGATACGTCTTCTTCCTTCTAGCACCATTGCCCAGGTTGGCAGGTTTCACGTGGAGATGGGCTTGAAAAGGAGGGCGAGTTTTGCTGAGGGGAAGATGGGCGAGGCGACGATTCACACCATGAACCAATGGAACATGCTGAAGGTTTCGCTGTTTCCGGTGATGAGACTTCATCTTCTAACGGTGGAAACGCGAGGATGTCCATGGGGGATAATTCGGTCTCAATTTTGGCGAGTCTGATGGGTTCTTCCTGTTCATTCGACATATCTGGAATGTCCAGATTCGGATGTTCGCTTTGAAGTTTTGTGAGCATTTGCATCCCGTTTTCGTAGAAGGGATGATCCTCATGTTCTTGCACAAGATCCATTAGCCAATCTTTCGCCCACTCCACATTGCCGAGTTTTTCATAGGTCTCGGCTAAATGGTATTTAGCCTCCCCCGCTGTTTCCAGCTCAGGATACCGCTCGACAATGTGCTTGAAGCGATGCGCTGCGGCGAGATAGGACTCTCTGTTGTAATAAAACTGCCCAACGAACAAGTCATGTAACGCCAGATGTTCTTGGCACGAGATAATTTTCTCCTGAGCTTCTGTTTCATAGCGATTATCAGGAAATTCAGTCAAGAGTTTGCGAAAGGCCGCTAAGGACTCTTGAATGGGTTCAGGATCTCGATCAATCGTTTTAAATCGTTTATAGTGACTTGTGGCAATTTTATATTGCGCATAGGGAGCTAACATATGATTACGATGAAGGTCGAGAAAGTGTTTATATTCGACGATGGCTTCCAGAAATGATTCTTTTTCAAAATATGCTTCGGCGCGCTTCATAATGACGTTAGGATCGTAGTTCATTTCAATTGAGTCACCGACAAAAATTTGTTCATCTGTCCCACTCAATGCGACCTGGGGATCGGAAGGAGCTGGGTCCGGAGTAGAGGAGCAACCCGTTGCGAGGGTTCCACAGAGCACACTCATGACAAGAAATGTGTTGACGAAAGATTGTGGCTTCATTTGGTCAGGCACCTTAGTGTGAATATTGAGGAGAGAGCATCTCAATGCTTAGCTTAACACAAAAAACGTGCCACGCTACCAAATGATTGAGAAGTAAAGCAAATTCAGCATGGGAATAGGCGTATGGAGAGGTATTTTTTCCTCACTGTGAGATATGGGCCACATGAAACATTATAGTGACCCGAAGGAGCGTAGCTGAAATGTCGGCCTCAATGATTACCGGTACAGGGTCGTCTTTACCCGCTCGGATCGTTTTGAATAAGGAGCTGGCTTCGGATCTTGGCATTGACGAGTCATATATCTACCGGGTCTCGGGGATTCGGTCACGACACTGGGCGAGTGAAAGCGATGAGTGCTCTACCTTGGCCGAACAAGCCGCCCGGCAGGCACTTGACCAGGCGAAGCTCCATCCTCGTGAG
>BQIY01000457.1 GCA_021604265.1 Nitrospirales bacterium | reverse complement strand
TTTTTACAGGTATTTCCCACAGCGAATCATTCACCAAAACCAGGAAAATAGAGGAAGAATTCAGAAAAAACCTTGTAAAAACCCTGAGTAGCTACCTTTTGGTAGGCTCGGTCTTTTTCGAAACAAAATCCAATACTCGTTGCCATTCATCCGGACGCACTGGTTGAACCGAGAGCCTGGAACCTTTACGAAGAAGTTCCATGTTCCCTAGTCCTTTAATGGCTCGCAACTGATCCAAAGGCAAGGCCTGAGGAAACTTTTTCACGAACCGCACATCCACAAGAAACCAACGGGGTGATTCCAGGGTACTGCGCGGATCGAAATATCGGCTCCTTGAATCGAATGCAAATGAATCTGGATAAGCGGCCTTAACCACTTCAATGATTCCGACTATGGCTGGTGGGTCCGTATTGCTATGGTAAAAAAATCCTAAATCTCCAACATTCATGGATTTCAGGAAATTTCTAGCCTGGTAATTACGTACGCCTTCCCAACATGTGGTCTGCCGTGGAGATTTAACAAGATCATCAATGGAAAATGTTGTCGGCTCTGATTTGAACAACCAATACTGTGACATCATGTCTCACTCATGGTTTTGAAAACCACAAACACCCAATTGAATTAATACAAATACCATTGAGCAATTATAAAGTGTATATTTTTCAGAGTACAACCGACTCTTATCTGATGCATCTACCGTAGGATTGCTTAATATGTATGAAAAATGGTTCCAACAATGATTGATCAAATAATTCAGTATGCCGAAACTTGGGTTCCCCGTGAAATCTGGATCGGCATGATCACCTTTTCTTTCATTGCCTTTGTAGGAACCCTCATTGCAATCCCTGCCATATTAATTCGCCTTCCACCGGATTACTTCGATAATCATAGCCATCGCAAGTGGTTTGCCAATCATCATCCCATAATTCGCACCCTTGGGTTGATGGTGAAAAACGGCCTGGGACTCATTTTTCTGGTAGCTGGAATCGCCATGCTGGTTTTACCAGGACAAGGAATCCTCACAATGGTCCTGGGAATCTTGTTTCTGGATTTTCCAGGAAAACACCGGGTCGAACAAAAACTCATTCGGCAACCACAGATTCTCAACGCCATCAACTCCCTGCGAAAAAAAGCAGGCAAACTCCCGTTTGTGTTTCATGAAAAATCACCGACCTAATCACATGTCGACCTGAACACCTCTCCGTCGCCACCCGTTTACACCCTTTTCTCCCATTGCTAGGATGCCCCGCATGTCATTGTGGAATAAGATCGGATGGCTAGGAATCGCCGGACTTTGTGCCGTGGGATTCGGCCATGTGGTGGGCATTATCAATCCTCACGAAAAAGTTAACGGGTTGTGGCTCGTGGTCGCTGCCTCATGTTTTTATGTGTTGGCCTATCGGTTCTATGGCCGGTTTTTAGCGCAGCGAGTCATGAACCTGGATGACCGTCGCCGGACACCTGCGCACAGACTGGAAGACGGCACCAACTTTTATCCTGCCAACAAATACATTCTCTTCGGCCATCATTTTGCGGCCATCGCCGGAGCGGGCCCGTTACTCGGTCCGGTCTTGGCAGCACAATTTGGCTTTCTCCCGGGGTTTTTATGGATTGTCATCGGTGCGGTTCTGGCAGGCGCGGTCCAGGATTTTATTATTCTCGTGGCCTCCATGCGGCGAAATGGTCGTTCACTTCCGGAAATCGCCCATGCTGAATTGGGTCCCATTACCGGCCTGGCCACAGCCATTGCCGTGCTTTTCATCGTGGTCGTCGCCCTGGCCGGGTTAGGACTGGCTGTGGTGAACGCGCTTTACCACAATGCCTGGGGCACCTTTACCATCGTCATGACGATTCCCATTGCCGTGTTCATGGGACTGTACCTTCAAAAGTTTCGCCAGGGGCAGGTGGGGGAAATGACCCTCATCGGATTAGGGCTGTTAGTGCTGGCCATTATCGTCGGCCGAACCGTGGCCCAATCAGATTGGGCAGAATGGTTCCTCTGGGATCGCACGACGCTCACCTGGAGTCTCGCGGCTTATGGGTTTCTTGCATCAGTCCTCCCCGTCTGGATTTTATTAGTCCCGCGAGATTATCTCTCAACATTTATGAAATTAGGTGTGATCGCCCTTTTGGCCGTCGGCGTCATTGTGCTCGCACCCACCATTGAGATGCCTCGCACCACCATTTTTGTGGCCGGCAATGGACCAATCATTCCTGGAACCTTATTTCCTTTTCTCTTTATCACCATTGCCTGTGGGGCTATTTCAGGATTTCATTCCCTGGTCTCTTCAGGGACCACGCCGAAGCTGATTAGTCTGGAATCTCAGGCAGTTGTCGGGTATGGCGCCATGCTCCTGGAAAGCTTTGTCGGCGTGATTGCGCTCATTGCCGCCTGTCTCCTGATTCCCGGCGACTATCTCGCCATCAACACCAACCTTTCAGCTGAAACCCTGGAGACCATGGGATTTCCGACCGCCCACATTAAGGAACTCTCCACCCTTGTTGAAGTCGATGTATCTGGCCGTCCCGGAGGTGCCGTGTCCTTAGCTGTTGGCATGGCCTCGATTTTTTCCAGCTTGCCGGGAATGTCCGGGCTCATGGCTTACTGGTATCAATTTGCCCTCTTATTCGAAGCCCTGTTCATTTTGACCACGATTGATGCTGGCACCCGAGTCGCACGATACCTGGTTCAAGAATTAGGGGGACGAGTCTATGCTCCGCTCAAACAGATCAATTGGTGGCCAGGGGTATTGGGCGCCAGTCTGTTCGTCGTTGGAGCGTGGGGATATCTCATTGGCACCGGATCCATTGCGACCATCTGGCCCATGTTCGGGGCGGCCAATCAATTACTCGGCATGCTTGCGCTTTGTATTGCCACAACCGTCCTCATCAAGATGAACAAAACATCCTATCTGTGGGTGACCGTGATCCCGATGGTGTTTGTTGGAGTGATCACGCTGGCCGGATGCTATGAACTCCTGGTGATCTTTATCAGTCGGGCGCTCTCAGCCGATGGGTCGCAAAGCCTGACCATGTCCATCAATGCCTCACTCGTCGGCTTAGTGGCCATACTTGCACTCATTGTTCTCACGGACAG
>BQIY01000456.1 GCA_021604265.1 Nitrospirales bacterium | reverse complement strand
TCATAGGTTCTCTCATCACGATGACTCTCTTAGGTGGAGCTCCTGTTGCTGACAAAGTGATCAAAAACGCTCAAACCGTCTTCGAATCGCAATCTGCACAAGGAAGTACGACGCTTACCATTTACCTCTTGGCCTTTTTGGCCTTCTTATTAGTGCAGTTAGCAAGATCCATCACAAAACAACATAAGCAAACGGACTTAGTTATTCAGAAATTGCGTCGAAACCGAATGCGAACCCTATAAGCAACATCGTTTCATAGCAGACGTGATCTATTCACCATCACAATCGCTTTATAACTTCCCATTCCTGCGATCAATTCATAAGACAACAGCTCCTCTTCAAGAAATAGCACTCCGAATAAGTCGTTTACCGCACATTGGCAAGCTTCGTCTTATCAAGAAGCCGAATAGATCGGCGATCTCGTTCAAGAAGCCCATGCTGAGCAAATTGCCCAATAAGGGTGTTCACCGTCTCAACTGAAACTCCTATCAAATTAGCAAGATTTTGATGAGAGAATCGAATTGGCGATTGGGTGACGCTGCGTTCTACATCTCCCATCTTCTCACTTAACTCTAAGAGCAAAGAGGCAAGACGGGCTGAAGCACTTTTAAAGACAAGACTGCTTGCCCTGGTTTCAATCTGCTGCAAACGACCTCCCATAAACTTTAAAGTTTTTCCACCTGTTTCCGGATAGGCTTCCATGTATGTATCAAATTTTTTTCGTTGAATTTCACAAATAGTCACTGGCTCAACCGCTTCCACCATCGAGGCGTGCAGAGCCGTACCGAAACCTTCCAGTTCTCCAAAGATTTCACCAGACCCGAGAACGGCGACCATGGATTCACGTCCATCCCGATTCATTTTGGAAATTTTCACCTGGCCTTCCTTCAATAAATAGACATGCTCCATGGGATCCCCAGAAAGGGCAATGAGCTCACCTTTTCGATACGATGTCACATGAGCCGTGCGATGTAACTCCTGACGTTCCTGCCACGACAACTCAGCAAAAACTTTTATTTTCTTAAGATACCAAAGTTTTTTGGCCTGAAATCTTTCATCGGTTACTGGCATGACAACTCCTCAATCTCCAACACACAACAACAGACACGATTCTCCCATTAGCTATAACTAACGACAAACATCTCTTTGACCTTCATTCCGGCTCATTATCAACCAGCAATCGAACAACGATCAAGAACAAAGCTAGCTAAACATCGTCAATATGCCGTCCATCCATTTTCATTGAGTTTTCGCTCTACAATACCGATAACCCAGGAACATGCTTATGAACAACGTGATGTAATAAATGGAAATTTCTCCCACAACATTACCATATCATTCTCCCGCTCACCTACCGGAGACACGAGCCAACTCAAATTCCCATAAAGACGGGTTGGCCTCTACTAACACTGAAGGTGAACGTGAAGAGATTGCCAAGCTTCGAGCGCGCGACAGAGAAGTTCGAGCTCATGAGCAAGCCCATGCCGCTGCCGCGGGAGGACTTGCGAAGGGTGGAGCGAGTTTCACCTATGAACGAGGACCTGACGGGAAACAATATGCCGTCGGCGGAGAGGTAAATATCGATACGTCTCCAGTGCCAGGAAACCCTGAAGCGACAATACGAAAAGCTCAACAAATTCGCGCGGCCGCCTTAGCTCCAGCGGACCCATCCTCCCAAGATCGAGCCGTCGCCGCATCGACAGCCGCACTGGAAGCACAAGCCCGGCAAGAATTGCAGAAAGAAAGAGAAGAAAAGAATTCAGAAAACTCCGACTCCTCAAATCAGCCCAGGATCGACATATTTGTCTAAACGATTACCCTGCACTCTCTACCTAATTTCTTAGGCACCTCCAACATCCATCCTGTTCTCTGCCAAGCATCGCAGAACTCGTCAAACATTCGGAATTTATTTGAAACGGCTATCGAGCAACACTAGTGACTTACAGCCGCGATAAGCATCAAGAACCGGTTTATTAGGGACTACACGAGTCACGACCTCTTCATGAATATTAAAAATAAATAATGAATCCGGAAATCCGTCGCGTTTATCCCTTCACAGTTCCTAATGAATGTCTCTTGTACAATCAAACGTAAACTATTACTAGGCATCGCTTGCCCACTACCAGGAGTCTGTTGCCTATAATATAGTCTCTTCGCAATGGTTTAAAAATCTCTTTGGAAAAACAAAACATGTCTGTTCTCACTCATGATCAAGACCTGAACAGTTTCAACGTTTCGAGGGAAATCTGGCAAACCTTTTGCAAAATAATTTTTACTTGCTGAATCGTTCATGCTGATGAAACAATCACTGACAAAAGTTCTATAACTCAAAACAGCAGTGAGCAAAACCCTCTCGGTTCTGCCAGCGCTGCGTATACTTTCTTTTCAAGACTCTACGTGCATGTAAGGATAGTCCATGAACATCATCACAAAAATGAAACAAGATTGGGATCGTCGAGCCAAGCACCACACGCGATACTGGATTGCAACAGAAGACTATGAAAATGAAACGGTCTTTTTTGAATCGGGAAAACGAACGGCTGATAACATCCTGGCAACGCTTGGGCCCTATTATAGAAAAACATGGACTGGGTTAGATATTGGATGCGGAATCGGCAGAGTACTCAAACCTCTTGCACTCCACTTTCGCCAATTAATTGGCATCGACGTGTCAGCCGAAATGATTCTCAAAAGCAAGAACTGGCTGCAAGATACTCCCAATGTGACGACATATGAAACATCGGGCGTCGATCTGAACCGTTTTCCCCATTGCCATTTTGATTTTGTATATTCATACGTCGCATTTCAACATATGCCGCGCCCTGTGTTTGACCGATATCTGGAAGAAATTAACCGCGTTCTTAAACATCAAGGATTCCTCGTGTTTCAAATTCCCATTGGAATTCAACCCGATGTCCCAATGGATGACACCATCGCGGTCCGTTACTATAAATATCACGAACTCCAAAAAAAACTCACACAACGGGGATTTCAATTATTGGAGACTGATGAAAAACGTCCGGTATCACATCAAGCAAATGAACAACATTGTCACGCATTTCACGGGTTTTTCTTGGCTCAAAAGGTTGCCAGCATTCG
>BQIY01000455.1 GCA_021604265.1 Nitrospirales bacterium | reverse complement strand
ATCAAATTCCCGGTTTGAGAGGAGAATCCAGGTGTCGGCCAGTGAGGAAACTCCGATCTCCGCCTCCTGAGCAGGTTCCGAAGGCGCGCTGAGGCCCGTGCAAACCAAGGTAATTTGTTGGGATTTCAGAAAATCCACCATCCGTAAAAATAACGCCTTGACCTCGCGAGTTGAACCAATGGATAGAAAATCGTTGATCGGATCCATAATCACCAGCTTCGGATGATGGGTTTTCACGGCATTATAAAAATTCACGAGATGGGATTCCAAGCCGAATAGCGTGGGTCGTGAGGCGAGAATGTGCAATAAGCCCTTGTTTACCCATTTGTCCAGCGAGAGCCCGATCGATTTCATGTTCCGCATAATCTGAGGGCTGGACTCTTCAAAGGCAAAATACAAGGCCTGTTCTCCGTGGCGACAGGCAGCATCCGCAAAATGCGAAACCAGGCTCGTTTTCCCCGTCCCGACTCCTCCTGTGACCAGAACCGTCGACCCCCGATACACACCTTCTCCCCCGAACATCTCATCCAACTGTGGAACGCCGGTCGAGATTTTTTCTTTTGAAATTTTGTGTTCAAGTTTCAAGGACGTGATGGGCAGGACGGACAGCCCATGTTGTTCAATGAGAAAGGGAAATTCATTGGTGCCATGCATGCTCCCCCGGTATTTAACCACACGCAATCGACGGGTGGACATCTGATCGTTCACTCGATGATCCAGCAGAATGACGCAGTCGGACACATATTCCTCAAGCCCCTGACGGGTCAACAACCCCTCTCCCCGCTCGCCGGTGACAATGGAGGTCATGTTCCGGTCTTTCAGCCATTGAAACAGCCGCCGCAACTCGGAACGGATAATCCCCTGATTGGATAACCCGCCGAACAGGACCTCGATGGTGTCCAACACAATCCGTTTGGCGCCAATGGTGTCGATGGAATCACCCAGCCGCACAAATAGGCCCTCGAGATCGTATTCTCCATTCTCTTCAAATTCGGTGGCTTCAATGGGAATCGTATCCAAAATCAATTTGTTATCCTTGATTAATCTATCTAGATCAAATCCCAGGGACCGGACGTTTTGGGTCAATTCCTCGGCCGTTTCCTCGAACGCCAACATGATACCGGGCTCTCCGCTTTCCACAATCCCGCGGACAAGAAATTCCATGCCCAGAAGTGTTTTCCCACAGCCAGGACTTCCGCAGACCAACGTCGTTCGTCCTCGGGGAAGCCCGCCGCCGGTTATTTCATCCAGGCCTTGAATACCGGTGAGCGCTTTGGGAAATTCTGAATGGACCGTGTTACTTGATGATTTCTTTCTGGGCATGATTTATAGTTTCCTGAGATGGAAAAAATTGACATCAAAATCTAACATAATATCTTTAAAAAATAATACAAATTGGCGAAAAACTCGAGATTCCAACGGCAACGATTAGTGATTGATTTCCCTACCACTCATTAATTGGTTACCGTATCTCGAATCCTTTTCAGCGTCGGGGAGTCAATTTCATGCGTCACTTTAGCAGTTTAGGAGACACCGTATCAGTAAGTGTGGACACAGAAGAATGGACAGAATAGACCGAATTCCGAGTATTTTGTCGAATATTTCGACAATTTTTTCTTCATTCCGTACATTCGACCGTCTCATTAAAAAAACCTTTACCCTTCATCCCCTAGTGGTTTGGCTCATGCATACTCGTTTAGCTTCTCGGGCCTCCAGCTGTTGCCAATCCATTCTCCTGCTTTCTGTAACGGTATGGTTGGTAGATCCTCCACCTTCCATTCGCCCGGAAACCCTTCAAGGGGTACCTGCTTCTCCACCATCTTCAGAGATCTGCACTGCGCACGCTCCGGTCACAAACGAATGCGTGGAAGCTGGTCTACGGGCCAGACGTGAAGTTATCAGAGCGGAACCCGCATTCCAGGTTAAGACCCCCGCGACTCACCTCCAATTGGCGGAACGACTCAATCAGCAGGGCGATCCGAACGGCGCCATCGAGGAATATCTAGCCGCGATTCAACTTGATCCCGATCTGGCCGCTGCGTTTCAGGGTATGGGAGCCGTCTACCTTGATCAACATGAATGGAAGAAGGCAGAAGAAGTGCTTGAAAGAGCCGCGCAGTTATATAGCGGAAATAACCAGACCGAATACTGGCTGGGTCGGTCACTTTTAGCTCAACACAAATTTCCTGAGGCTCAGGAAGTGCTGAGGAAGACGACGAGGCTGAAGCCCGATGATGCGGAAGCTTTTTCCGATTTAGGCCTGACGTACATGGCCCAAGGACAATCCCAGAATGCCATGAAGGCACTCCGGCAAGCCATTCGCTTACGACCGGATTTTTCAGAGGCCCATTCCCGCCTGGAACTGGCTGAGACCTTCAAACTCAACAAAGATCAACTCGTCCTTGAGACCGATAAAATTTTAGGGATTCTTTTCCGAAGGGAATAAAGGTATCATTCGTTCCTGAGCGCAACTCTGTGTCAGGTGAACGAACGACACCTGTCTTCGTTTTCGATCGGGTTAAAATCTCCACGAAATCCCGGCACCCGTCAACAGATCATCAGAACCATGGGTCAGCCCGCCTCCTATGCGTGCATCAATTTGCAAATTGTACGTCAAACGATAGATCAATCCCGTTTGAAGAAAATTGGCGCTCCCACTCGCCACATCTCTGGGATACAATCCGAAATATTCCACGAATCCGGTTAACCGATCTCGAAGGGCTGCGCTGAGCCCCAGTGACGAAGAAACCTGCACAAACCGCGTTCCCTGAGAAGTGGGACTGCCAATATTCACCGTCCCGAACAACCCTACCCTTTCATTCAACGCATACGTCAAAATCGTCCGCAATATCGGGTCCAGTTTATCCGAAGAGAAATTCTTATCTCCCGTGGGAATCGACAGTCGGCCGACAAAACTCAACCGGGGTCTGAGCCCTTGTTGCTGCCAGACCTGGACTTTAAATCCCAGGCCAAGATCATTGTAACCATGCACATCCCTGCCATTGTCAATGAAGGTCACATTTGGCCATTCCAGGCGAAATTCAGTCCTCTCCGTTAATCCAATACGGACAAGGGTCTCAGGGAAGTTATGCGTTTGACACCGGG
>BQIY01000454.1 GCA_021604265.1 Nitrospirales bacterium | reverse complement strand
AGCGGCAACCGGGCGTACCTCTGAGTGAACGATGTTTCACTGGGTCCCTTGGCTTTGCGTCCCATCCTCACGGATGGTTTGCTTTTTTCACTATATCTCCTGTTATCGGTTTGCCTGAGAGAAGCTTTAGGTCAAGAATGTTAGAGGCAAGAAAGGTGAGAGACCTCATGGGGTTTTGGGACAATAGGTGTGCCATCGCGCCTTTCAATTTTTTGAGTTATTTCATCAAAGACAGGTCAGGCGCAAATGTGACTCAACGCTCTCTAGATCATATTCTTAAGCCAAGGTAACGATAGGCCGAACAATATAATAAAGAGGGACAACACGTGATCTCAGCTCCATTGCCTCTAAATGAAAAGCAGCGTCTGGCTGCGCTTGCTCGGTATCAGGTTCTCGATACGATGCCAGAACCATCGTTCGATGACTTGACGAAGCTCGCTGCGTCTATTTGTCAGACACCTATTGCCCTAATCAGTCTGATTGATGAACACCGTCAGTGGTTTAAATCAAAAGTCGGCATCACGGCGACTGAGACCCCTCGCGACATAGCCTTTTGCGCTCATGCCATTCTTGAAGCAGAAGTGCTTGAAGTCTCTGATGCGTTAACCGATATCCGTTTTGTAGACAATCCCCTCGTGACCGCGGATCCGAAAATACGGTTTTATGCGGGCTCGCCGTTACAGACTTCCGATGGCGTGTCGATCGGGACGCTGTGTGTGATTGACCAGGTTTCCCGCACATTATCGCAAGAACAACGAGAAGCCTTGTCCGCCCTTTCGAGGCAAGTTATGACTCAACTTGAATTACGATCGCGCCTTGAGCGGGAACGCCAGCATAAAGACGCTTTTGAATATCTTCTAGAAATCGTCCCGAACGGTATGATGTTGGTTGATCACGATGGCACGATTCTCCTTGCGAATCATCACATCATGAAGCAATTCGGCTATGCCGGCGACGAGTTACTTGGGCAGCCGGTTGAAATCCTGATTCCAGAGCGCTTTCGTCATCACCATCCTCAAAACCGTATGGACTTTTGGGCCTCACCTAGCGCACGCACGATGGGAAGCGGACGCGATTTGTACGGACTTCGAAAAGATGGTTCGGAGTTTCTTGTCGACATCGGATTGACTCCGCTTATCACTTTGGAAGGGACTCGAGTGTTGGCTTCTGTTATCGATATGTCTGCACGAAAGAACGCCGAAGACGCGTTAAGTCACAGTGAGTCTCTCAATGCACTCATCCTGCAATCGGCGGGAGAAGGCATCTATGGCCTTGACGCTCACGGCAATACGACGTTTGTGAATCCTGCCGCTGCCGCCATGTTGGGCTATTCGAGGGAGGAATTGCTTGGAGTCCCGATGCATGCCACCATGCATCATACGAAAGTGGATGGAACGCCGTATCCTCGTGAAGACTGTCCGATGTATGCGGCAGTCAAAGATGGTGTGGTCCATCATGTGGAGCATGACATCCTTTGGCGGAAGGATGGAACCAGTTTTCCCGTCGAATACACCAGTACACCGATTCACGATGATTGCGGACAGCTCGTTGGTGCCGTGGTGACCTTTCGAGATACTACCGAACGTCAGCGTATCCAAGAACAACTTCGTCTTGTCATTGAAGCGGTACCGAGCGGATTGATTATGGTTAATGAAGAGGGAGTCATTGTCTTAGCGAACCAGGTCCTTGAAGAGCAGTTTGGGTATGAGCAAGGTGAGTTGCTCGGGCAGACCATCGAATGTTTAGTTCCGGAACGATATCGTGGGAAGCATCCAGATCATCGTGGCCGAGCATTTGCTCATCCCGAGTCTCGAGTGCTTGGCGGAACTCGGGATCTCTATGGCCGGAGAAAAGACGGAGCTGAATTTCTCGTGGAAATTGGCTTGAGCCCGGTCCCGACTGCGGGGGGCATCTTATTTCTCGCTTCAGTGGTCGACGTGACGGCGCGTAAAAAGGAAGAAGCAACCTTGTATCAATACATGGAAGACTTGCACCGCTCGAATCAGGAATTGGATGACTTTGCCTATATTACGTCACATGACCTCAAGGAGCCCTTGCGCGGGATCTATAATTATTCCACGATCCTCCTTGAGGATTATGGTGATCAATTAGATGCTGAGGCTCAATCTCGCTGCGAAACACTTCTTCGCTTGTCGAAACGGATGGAGGAGTTAATTAATTCACTGCTCTATTATTCACGAGTCGGTCGTTCCAATCTGGCCGTTGGTCCAACCGATGTCCAGAAGGTACTTGATGAAATCGTCGAGTCTCTGGATATCCGGTTGAAGGAATTTGAAGTTGACGTTCGCATTCCGAGATCCTTGCCCACCGTGACGTGTGATCATGTGCGAATTGGTGAAATATTCCGCAATCTGATCACTAATTCGATGAAATACAATGATAAAAGTGAGAAATGGATTGAGGTCGGCTACATTTCAGCCGATGAAGCACAGCACGAATCTTTATCTGTGAAGAATGGTCGCATTGCGTTTTCCTGCGAGATGCGAGGTGCGAAGGACGAGATTCGTCCTGAAAGTGATGAGCCTCTCGTCTTTTATGTTCGTGATAATGGAATCGGGATTAAAGAGAAGCATTTTTCGAATATCTTCCGTATTTTTAAACGGTTGCATGGGCAGGAAAAATTTGGAGGCGGGACTGGGGCTGGATTGACTATCACGAAAAAACTGGTTGAGCGTCATGGCGGAAGGGTCTGGGTTGAGTCGACGTATGGGGTTGGAACAACGTTTTTCTTTACTTTACAAAGGAGCGTACGTGATGGTGTCGACACCGCAACAGCCAATTCTCTTGGTTGAAGATAGTCCTGAAGATTACGAGATGACCGTGCGGAGTCTGCTTGCTGCAGGGCTGTGTAATCCTATTAAGCAATGTACGAATGGTGATGAAGCGTTAGAATATCTGCATCAGCGTCGAAAAAATACCATTGATTCCCCCTCGCCGCTTCCTGGCTTGATATTTCTCGATCTGAATTTGCCGGGAACCGATGGACGTGAGGCCTTGGAAGAAATCAAGCAAGACGAATACTTAAAGCTCATTCCAGTCATTATCTTGACGACGTCCACAGATGAACGAGATATTCAGATCTGTTATGCC
>BQIY01000453.1 GCA_021604265.1 Nitrospirales bacterium | reverse complement strand
GATTGTGGCGAGGGACCGCCAGGATGGCTTGAGTGTCTTGGTTGAGCGTAAGAGTCGCCTCACACAGATAAGCCTTCTGGCAGACAAGACCGCCGCAGTCACGAAGCACGCGATCCAGCGGAGACTGAAACGATATCCCGCGGCACTCATTCAATCGATGACCTATGATAATGGCCGTGAAAAGACCTTGCATGAAAAGATTAATGAGACCTTAGACACCCAGTCCTTTTTTTGTGCACCGTATCACAGTTGGGAGAAGGGCAGTGTGGAACAGATCAACGGGTTAATTCGGCGGTTCCTTCGCAAAGGCACCAACGTCCATGAGTTGGGACCAGGGCCAATCAATCGTAGTGAAAAGCTGTTGAACCATCGGCCATGAAAGTGTTTAAACTATCGCACGCCGTATGAAGTGTTTCGCAAAGCGCGTGGTGCACTTGAGGGTTGAATGTGGGACTTGACAATTAGCTTTATGTAGCTACAATAGCTACATGGAGGTGGCAGCATGAGCGCTATCGGAGTGAGAGAATTAAAAAATCGGTTGACTCACTATTTACATCTCATCAAGAAAGGTGAAGAGGTCATTGTCACCGAACGGGGTGTGCCGATAGCCTTACTCCAACCAATCACGAAGGCCGCACAGGCTACGAGTCGGGAGGCGCGTCTATCACGTTTATCGGCTCTTGGAATGGCGACTCTCCCCCAAAAGCCCACGCGTAAACGGCTCAAGACCGTTACACCGTCAGGACCTCCAGCTTCTCAAGCAATTCTTGAAGAACGCCGGTGAATTACTTTGACACCAGTGCTTTAATCAAGGCCTTCCTAACTGAACAGGGAACCGACAGGACCAAGCACTTACTTCTTCGTGATGAACTCGCGGCCACCGCAACCATTACCTATGCCGAAATGTATTCTGGGTTTTCGAGAAAGCATCGAGAGGGTGGACTTTCCACCAAACAATATACTTCCGTTTCTGAAGAATTTGAATCATATTGGCCAACTTGTCTGCAGCTTCACCTCACCTCAGAAGTTTTATTACTTGCGAGGGATCTTATAAAACGAAATCCATTACGAGGCTTTGATGCTGTTCACTTGGCTTCGGCTCTACGATTGGAAAAAGAAATCGCAGAACCAATAACGTTTATTGCATCAGATGAAAGATTGCTTCAGGCTGCCGACTCAGAAGGACTGACTTTTATTAACGTTGAAACAAGGAAATAGAGAAATTCATGAATAGCTAACTGCTCTGCATTTACAAATTTCTTGCCTTTCTCACATCCAAGATCTTTCTCGTATACACGTTTCACCACGGATTCCACTATCCTTCACAAATTAACAATCTTGTCGAGTTCAGATCTGACCGATTTTTAATTTATGGCCAGCTCATGGCTTGAAAACTAATCAAAGTGATCTCAGAAGAACATCTGCAAGAGGCGTTAGCATATATTGAGCAGCACACCCAACATCCACTCCGCAATAGGGTCATGCTGTTACTTTCTCATAAAGTGGAGCTGCGAGCAAAAGAAAACAGTGCCTTGCAGTGGCCATGGTGACAGAGGGGCAGAGAAAAATGATTGATGTGTTACAGCTGCCTAGCTCTGCGACAAAAGGGAAAAGTGGACGAACTTTTTCTCTTCATTGAGGGTTTTATGCTACGGTGACCGTCCTGTACAGAGAACTACAACCTCAATCTGGAGATCCTATTATCCGATCAGCTTGTAATGGACCGATGCTTGCTGCCAGCGTCGTGAATTGGTTTTGGAATCTCTATCACGGGCTGGGATTCAATGGATGTAGCAGTCACTCAGGTCGACGAACATTTATTACCAAAACTGCACGAAAGATCTCGGAAGCCGATGGAAGCTTACGGGATGTTCAGCAACTACTAATCCACTCACCAACTTCAGGTCTGATCATAACAGTACACGTTTTCTGCAAGGTTCAAGCAGACAGAAACATAACCAGCAGCATCCGCCCTCCAATACGAAAGAGACATTTCAACATCATGGTCGAAATCTGATGACCAAATGCTAGGCTGATACTGGATATGGTTGTCATCTCATTGCGTAGTGGAGTAGGAGCTAGGCATGCGAACCTTGCCACCACCCAACGCTATATCGAGGGAGACAAAATTGCGAAAAAGAAAGTAGTTGATTTGATTTAACTCACCGAGGACCCTTATGAGAAAACTCCCCTTTTCTCATTATTTCTCACTTCTAGTGTTCATTTTGTATTTCTGAAAAAATGCTGCAAAGATATTCGGTGGCCAAGATTAAAGCTATGGAGAAATTACACAAATCGCTATAACTCCTACGAACATTTTCCATCGAAATCAAAAGCAAATGGCCGAAATAAAAAAGCCACACACAATAGGGAAGAGTTGCAGAAGAGTATATCAATCTTCATGCCTGACCTCATGTCCTAATCACTGTTAACCCTCTTTCCTGGTGGCGCTTTCAGAAGAATTTTTCTTTTCAATATCGTGCAACCAAAACCAATACTGTTTCGGAATTCCTTCAAGAGCCTCAATGAACCACTTTTCGTCAACGTCTTTTATGATCCCCCAGGTTCCAATCATCGCTGCGTCTCCTTTCGCAAACGATGGTGATGGACAAATAATCTCCAATACCAGATGATAATCGTCAACTCGTACCAATGCTAGTTTCGGGGCATCTTGTATTATGTCCTTCTCAGCGTTGTCTCCGTATCTATCAAGGATACGCTGACGTGCTGTACGAACAAGTTTCTCACCTATAGCGTCAAGTTCTGTTTCTTGAGGCACCTGGCTTCTAGTTTTGACTATCCACTTTCGTTTAAATCGACGACCATCTTCTACCGGCTCTGCCATTGGGTATGCATAGGCGGACAGATTTCTCATATAGCTCTGAATGTCCAAAAGGCCTCCTTAATCTAGCTTAAAATTCTCCAAGCCTGATTGTAAATGTTGCCGCGTCACTGAGCTCATCTAATGCCTCGGGTAAGAAAACTGTTTGCTCAGGGAATTGAGGGCTTGGGGTAGCGGGACCTGTGCGAATCAGACCTTCAGCGCGAAGCGCTGCAAGTGTTTCGTTTGGCACAGTCATTTCCACTACACGTACGCCAAGACTATTGGTT
>BQIY01000452.1 GCA_021604265.1 Nitrospirales bacterium | reverse complement strand
CCGAAGAGAGGCAGCGGTTCGGTAAGTCGCCTTTATTCCACGAACTCGTGTCATAGTTGCGAGCTTTCCATGTTACGCCATGTTTGGCCGCCATACGTTTATAGGTTTCTCGGACCCGCGCACCTTCAATACCTCGCAATTGCTCAACGGAACGACGTTGTGGAGGCTCTTCTCCAAAGCGGAGCGCGTACATTTTGCGCACGACTTTTAACCGCAACGATTCATCGAGGGCAAGTTTTGCTTGATACAGGAGCCTATCTGCACGGGCACCTCCAGGCTGTCCCGCCGAATACAGGCGGACGCCCCCTTCGCCAATCCAGACCAATAATGTGCCAACACGTGCGGCCAAGGCACAGGCGGCGTGAGAGACACGGGTTCCAGGTTGGAGCATCAAACAGGCCACTCCGCCAATAGGAATATGCGTTCGTACGCCAAGTTGATCGATCACGACAAAGGCCCCATCCAGCACATCAAGGTTCCCGTATTCAATATAGAGAATCGACAGCCGTTCCTTGATGGGAATAGGTTTGAGTGGGGGAAGCATGTCAGTCATTAAAAATTCCTTAGAGTTACATGCGTCTAACTAGGAGCAACCCGCAGCCAAAACCCTTGGCGGGACCAACCCCGTTTTCCAAAAGGTATATAAGGTTTGCTGGTTCTCGCACGTGGAGGATACCCTCAAATGTGACCGTTCCCAGCTTTCCCGCTCTATGCCCTTTTCGAAAATACAGCGGAGGTTGAGGTTGTATATTGGCTGTTTCGATTTCAGATGCCATCGCAAGCTTGCGGGTTAGCCAGGCGTGTTGCTCTTTTTCGCGAATCAACGGAACACGACATTTTTTTGACTTTTTAGTGGGCTTCGATTCACATTGGGAATCGGAAATGGTTTTAATCGGATTGGCCGTCAGGATAAAACCAAGTCGCTGTCCTTTGACTGGTTTTGGATGGAATTCCCGTGTGCTGAGAAGTTTAAAGTCCGTCACGGGTACAGGGTAGCGTCGTGATTGCACGAGAAGGCATGCAGGTCGTCCGGGCTTATTTCCCTCGATGCGAAATAAAAATCCCTGACGGGTTTCTTCATTATTTGTGCGAGGTTCTTTTTCTCCATTAGGAAACAGTTGCCATAGATGTCGATGGAACTCATAGGGATTGCGGGATTGCTCCCATGGGATTGCAACGCGACTTAAGAACATGGCTCCTCCTTGTGCAAATACACCTGCCGAGTGCTGAATTGACGTCTCGCGCCAGGGATGGGCACATCTCGTATCCGGATCGGTTGCGATGAAATTAAATCACCTTCGCCATAGATTAGGCCGCCAATTGGTAATGCGTGCTTGAGAGCTTTCTTGCCATCACTTGCTTCAATGGATGCACCGTCAAGCAATGGTCTCGTGATTGGGCAGGACCGGCGGCCTAGCACCGGAGTAAAACAAGGACGAACCAAAGCTTCTGCAATTTCTGTAAGTGTGACTGGTGCATTGTGCTTTTCGCCAATAGCAACAGTAAATGCTGCATCGAATAGATATTCCCTCCTCGATTGTATCGGGAATTTGTTCTCCTTACCGTCAACCTTACGGGCATCGAGTACGGTATGATAATCGATAAGTTTTGTATTCTGTTTCTGTTGTGGGGTTCTTGATCCAGGTCGTGTTACAGCACGATCCACTCGCACGGTGAACTCCACACTTTCAGCCAATTGTTCAAGTCCATCATGATCCTTACGATCAATGCCTAAACACGCACCAAGGAGGCCCAATAGCGCACTCCGAGTTGGGAAAAGATTTGACGGACGAAAATCTTCAAATGTATGAGTACCCCATGCCTGCATAGGGCCCTCCAATCGAACAATAAGATAGCGTGCCATGACGGTCCCCTTATGCTTGTCCACCGTTAGCAATCCACTTTTCCATTTTCTGTATGGAATCGAAGGCAGCCTGATCTCCCAACTTCATTCCCTCCGTAACAGAAAAAGCACGTGCCTGTTCGTCCAAGCCATAGGCTTGATTTATGCGCTCCCAATACTTAGCCAGGGCTATTATGGATGGTGAAAGAAAGCCTGCTCCGTCTTTTTTATTTTCCATCGGTTGCTCAAAGGCATTTGCCAGCGAGATGGGCTGATTAGCAAAACTGACAATGGCAAAATCTGTAAGGTTATGCGCAGCAAAGGATTGTTGTTTGGCACTCGGGATGACGGTTGCTAATAGATGTGCAATATGTCGTGCAATGTTTAATGCCGCATTGCGCGATTCAGGGGTTTCCGCACTCTTCATGTCTGGCAATAAACCTAAGTTCACTTGTAGTTGCTTCAGATTCAGGCTTGCATAGCGATAGAATACCCCGGATGAAAATTGCTGCGTATCCAAATGACCCGCTCCTGTTTCACCCACATCCTGGGTTAGGTCATCCACCGCTGTGAACCAGTCGATATCTTGTGGTGCTACCGCATGGGTTGTAATGGAATGTGCGACAGCCAAAGCGCCATCGACAGGCAAATTGCTCATCAACCCACTGGTGGCCATGCGCCCAGAGATGGCAATATCCACGGCCTTGCCCATCGCGGTCCTAAAGGGCGCCGCCTCTTTATCGATCTTCTTTTCCAATTCCTTGGAGTCTTGTTCCCCTGCGTCAATCAGTTCGCAAAAATGCGCTACCTCATCAACCGACCATGGCGCAACAGCATCGTCCGTCACTCCTTCTTTAATATCTTCTTTGCCAGAAATTAATTCCACCGCACGAGCAATCACCTCTGAGGTAAAGCGGTCTTTGAGCAATTCAAGGAAACGTGTTTTGAGCTTGTCCAAGTCCCGTGTACGCACGGAGGGCTCCCCCAAGTTGTCTTGATAATACTCACTCATTCGCATGGCTCGTTTGAGCGACTGACTGGAAATCCGCACCCGATTGACTCCACCGAACACAGCGGTCTTTTGCATGTTCATATCATCACGATTGAGGCAAGATGGGCTGTGTGACATAAGCATGTGGAAATTGACGAAATTTTTGTCGGTCATTGTTTCTCTCCTTGAGCAGAGGTAAAACGAGCAATATAAAAATCTTCGACGAGTTGTCGTTTGGAGTGATCGCTCCAGTACCACACCATTGGGCCGAATTTCGACCAATCCACGGTTGGTTTCACATGGG
>BQIY01000451.1 GCA_021604265.1 Nitrospirales bacterium | reverse complement strand
CCACCCACGACTTCCCAGCAACGACTCAAGGAATATGGTTAGTCACAACCAGTTTTACTGACATCACTCCTACGATCCATAAATACATTTCACTAACAACACGCAACATCTCACCACACAGTCCACAACACCACTAGACCTGCGTTCTGCTACGTGTGCCTTTTAATTTTAAGAGTAGTGTGCACACTGGTCAGTGAGGAATCAGGACATGTAAAAACTTCATGAGTCAGGAGACGACTCCTGGAAACTAAGGCCCTTGAGAAAGATGGGATTCAGACGCTTGACCTTTCCTGCCCCGTTCACGGCTACCAATGTCGCCGAACCTTCGACGACAACACGACGCGATTGACATTCGCGAATGACATGCGAAAAGGTCAAAGATATGCGGCGATTCGCTGAAAGTGTGGTCTCGACCTGTAGATTGTCTCCATACTTGGCGGCCGACTTATAGGTGACCTCAGCATGCGTCACTCTAAACTCCGTGTCTTGCTCAATGAGCTCGGCTACTGAAAACCCGCGTTCTTCTAAATACTGCGTTCGAGCGCGTTCAAAGTACTTTAAATAGTTTGCATAGTACACCACCCCACCACAGTCTGTATCTTCATAATAAATCCTGACATTCATGATCAGAAAATCCGTATTACAGGACCATGGACGGGAAGTGCGGAAGATCTCGCTCATGGACATCAGATATGTTCAACACCATGTCATAAAGTTGGTGAAAACGCTCGGCCTTGACGGGTTCAAACCCTTGCCCCAAGACTGCATGATCAGCCGCATCAATGAGCGTTTTCATTTTTGGCCATTCAGAAAGAAATGTCTTTCCCATGGCATCGCCTTGCTCGGCCAACACATGAAAATGAGCTGGGAATGGGAGTCGATATTTGCCATCCACCTCATTCACATAACAATTTCGACAAATCTCTTGCAGGGATTTCGGGAGTTGTTCAAGTTGCACATCCCAACTTTTTATCTGATAGGTCTGAAACAGACGAGCCTGCGCTGATGCGGTCAGGCCTCGGAGCAATACGCGCATGGCAATTTCGGCATCATGTGATTGTTCGATCTGACGCTTCGCATGGGCCAATAAATCTTGAGCAAGCCTGATTTTCACTACAGCTGGATCCAAAACAATACTTTCAAGAAATCGAACATTCTCTTTCACACCTTTCAAAAATGACGCAATCCCTGGCGGGCCTCCCCAGGCGGAAGCCAAATCAAGAGCTTTACTCGCATTTTTCAACTTTTCCCAAGCCTGACGATAATGAAATTGTTCCCACTGCCGATAGCCCTCTGACATATCCGACAGAGATCGATACAAGGGCTTCAGTCCTCCGCTCACTCGAGCTTCGATGCGACGAAATACTTTCGCCGCTGCAACATATGATCCTTGATTGAAATAGCCTGAAGCTTCCTGTCGAATAGAGAACGCCTCTTCATCCCATGGATTACTTTGAATCCAGGTTCTTGCTGTTTTCCCCACGATTATAACCTTCGAATCTGGTAGTTCTTCGGCACTCGCCATTCCCAAGGTCACGACTTTGGCCGTATAAGGAAAGCCCACCAACATCATGGCCGCAGCCATTGGCGGGCTTGCCATCGTGATGTCAATCACCAGTTCGCCAGGATTCACATTCCAGGATTTCAAGAGTTTTGGCAACAATTCCGCTAGAGTCGTATGGGACTGCGCAAAACTTTCAGGATCGGGCGTGAGAATCCAATCCCACTTCTGCGGCATGGTCGAAAGTTGAGGGTGAACATCAGATTCCACCAACTTGGTACTCGATTCAGGAAGAAAGAAACACAATCGCTCTGGAATGAAGCGTTGAAGGGAGCACACAGCCGGCGCAGGATCCTGCGACATGGCGATAAGGAGGGCTTTGACTGGCCCGTCAGCACTCACAATGCACCAACTATATCATTCCACGTACCGTGCAGCAAGAATGGTGCAGAGGTACTTGATTTTATATCACGACTTTGTGTCGTGCACCTGATCAGATCACTTCCCCCTCCCTCTACACCATCAATCTATCAATGAGGAAGAGGATGTTCGATGATTTTGCAAAGAAAGATGTGAATTTTATCGAACACCCTGCTAGAATTACTGCTAATGGATAAACAGTTAGTGGTCGAGGCCTTTGAGACAAGTGCCGATATTAAATGTCGGTTCGCGCAAACCTATGCTCAACAGATCATCGACATCGCCCAGATTATCATTCGAGCATTCCATGATAACCGGAAAGTCCTGCTCTTTGGGAATGGGGGTAGTGCAACGGATGCGTCTCATATCGCAGCCGAGTTCGTTGGTCGATACAAGCGCGATCGTACAGCGCTTCCTGCCTTGGCTTTAGCCACGGATATGGCCGCGCTCACCTGTATTGCCAATGACTACGAATATGCCGATATTTTTTCCAGACAGATTGAGGCCCATGGGAAAAAAGGTGATGTCGCCATTGCCATTAGCACAAGCGGAAATTCACCAAATGTGCTGAGAGGGATTCAAGTCGCTCATGAACGAGGACTCGTCACGATTGGTTGGACCGGCCAAACGGGAGGACAATTAATGGACCTGGTGGACTATAGCTTTCAGGTTCCCTCAACGGTAACGGCTCGAATACAGGAATGCCATATTACCCTTGGCCATGTATTATGTGAAATCATCGAAGAGCGATTGTTTGCCCACACGACGTAACCCCACGACTACTTCCGTTAAACCGCTGAACCTGTCCAGGATTCAGACGTATCCGCTTTCCTCGCGTCACAGCAAGGTGAACATTACCGACTTCGCCGTGTCTTGGCGCCGGGGAAAAAGTTTTCAAAGTTTTCTCGATACTCTTCCAAATTTTCTCGCCGTGAAATCGCTTCGTGCCGTCGTTCGAGCCATCGTCCGCGCACGGGAACGAGGAAAACCGGTCATTCTCGGCATGGGAGCCCACCCGACAAAAGTCGGACTGAACCCCATTCTGATTGATCTCATGAAACGGAATATTATCACGGCCGTCGCCGTAAACGGCGCTGTCATCATCCACGACTTTGAACTCGCTTATCTCGGACATACCTCCGAGGAAGTCGATGCCGAAATCGACTCCGGCCGATTCGGTATGGCCGAAGATACGGGCCATATCTTAAATTCCGCTATTG
>BQIY01000450.1 GCA_021604265.1 Nitrospirales bacterium | reverse complement strand
GGATTTATGGAAACTCGTTTTCAGCCAGCACTTCTACAGGAAGTCATCGACTCGTTTTCGGAGAAAACTGAACGTGAAGGTGACCCGACCTATTACAACGAGTTTCATGAGATGGCTGATCCCATTTATGAGAAATTCTCTTTAGATGAGCGCGAGCCGGAATTTAAGAAGCTCTATCAGCAGCTTTTCGGCAAATGGGGATTTGCGGATATTCTCGAGGAGTCGTTTGATGAATTCCCTGTGCTCAAGGCCAAAATCGGGATTGTCCTTGTTCGAGGGGTCTTAAAAGAGGATCAAGAAGGGGTCGATATCCTACGGAAATGGGGGTCGGTCGAAGAAAAACTGGCGAAGCAATTTGAAGAGAAGGGACTGAGGGGAGTGGGGATTAAGCTCATCCCCCGCCGTTTCTATGATCCTGCGATTAATCGATATCTGCGGCACGAGTTAACCCATATCTCAGATATGTTGGATGAGGCATTTGGCTATGATGCTGATACCAAGGTTGGATTCAATCCTGGGGAAGAGCATCTCATTTTGAATCGATATCGAGTTCTTTGGAGCATGCATGTTGACAGTCGTATTACCCGATCTGGAAAGGAGCCGATGTTTTCCAAAGAATACCGGTTTCGAGAATTCCGGACATGGTATCGCAAGATTTTGCCGGGACAAGTTGAGGCGGTTTTTGAGGGGCTCTGGCAAACTGAACATCTGTCGCATGCCGAATTACTTGAAATGGCCTCTGATACCATTCGAGTCATGGATCGGGCCATTGACGTGGAAGAAGGAGATATTCCCGACCTTCCGACGAAGCCACTGCTCATGCCGGGGTTTCCATGTCCCCTTTGTCGATTTCCTACTTATTCTTGGGTTGAAGATCTTGAAGGAAAAATGGAATCCTTTGTTCTCGAGTATATTCAGGAAAATCATCCAGGCTGGGAAATGGAATATGGAGCGTGTGACCGGTGTTTTGAGGTCTATAAGCTTCGGGCTGCGGGTGTTGTGTAATAAAAGAACATTCAGGGGTTGAAATAGGGTGCCGAGTTGGTGTTCAGTAACGTGACATAGGATATTGAGCGCAATGGCAGAATCTTCCCATGAACAGCCGTCGCCTGACGGTGTTTCCTTAGGACGACGGAATTTTATCCGTCAATCGGTCGTGTCGCTCGGCGTGACCGTTCAAGAATATATCAAGCATAGCGATGCTCCAGCTGAAGCCAAAGCGGCTGAAACGATCACAGAGCGAACGGACTGGTTGCGCCCCCCAGGTGCTGTTGACGAAGCTGACTTTCTTGACCGATGTACGAAGTGTGGTGATTGCGTGACGGCCTGTCCGTTTGATGCGATTCGAAACCATCGCATAGACCAGACTCCGGTGATTTTGCCAGAAGAGAGTCCTTGCCAATTATGTGAAGATTTTCCCTGTATTGATGCCTGTGAGACGGAGGCCTTGTTGCCGGTTTCCCAAGTCGAGAACGTAGAAATGGGCATTGCACAATTATCTCACCAGGCATGTACGGCTGCTCACGGTTGCAATGCCTGTGTGTCTAAGTGTCCTCAGCAGGCAATTGATATGAACTTTTCTATGTTTCAGATTTCAGTTCTTGAAGATCGCTGTGTTGGGTGCGGGATATGTCAGCAAATTTGTAAGGCTGTCAATGACCGAGTGGCCATAAAGGTTGTGCCGGCCCGAATGATTTTATGTTAACGGTATTGTGGGGAAAGGAGGTCTGTGTTGTATGTTTTGCGGGTTAGCGTTGAGTAAGGTGTTTAGGCGTTAAAGAAATTATTGAACATGGTTATTACCTTTAGCGATGGGGTTTTGAATGGCGGATATACTGATCAATCAAGAAGGCGAATTACCGCTTGACTTCGATTGCCAGTTATCCTATCATCATGCCCCTCTACATGGGAAAGTTGTAGCCAATGTTTTGTCTTTTACCGGTCAAATGTTTTGCAAGAAATAAAGCGAGTTTCTATTTGACTATAATTGGCAAATAAAATGGTAATGGTGGATTAATATGGGACTTACAAAAGAACATAGTAATGGCACAGGTGGAACGGCTGTTGCCCCTGCTGTCAAAATTTCCCCTAAAGATGCCCCTTCCGTAGAGCGTGCCTTAGCCAGAAGTAAACTATATCTCCTCCTTTCTTGGAGTTATCTCTTCCCTGAAGATGATGAATTCTTAGAATACCTTCAAAGTGGTGAATTCGTAGAAGATGGAAGGGCTGCATTAGAGAATTTGAACAAGTCTTTGGAAGATAAAGGCGGGCCGGAGGCAAAAGAAAGGCTTCTGGCTATTTCTCAGCACCTTGATAATATTGAAGAGTGGGTTAGTTCTGAAGGATCAAGTTGGAATTTGCAGGACCTTCGAGATGATCACCGTCGTGTGTTTAGTAATGTCATCTCTTTAGACTGTCCTCCCTATGAGACACTTTTTGGAAATGATCATGTTTTTGGTCAATCCTACACAATGGGAGACATTGCAGGGTACTACAGTGCATTTGGTCTTCAGCTTTCTAGTGACATCCATGAACGAATTGATCATTTAAGTGTTGAGCTTGAATTCATTCATTACCTTGCGTACAAAGAGTCTTATGCTCTTATCCATGATGGACCTGAAAAACTTAAGATGGTTGTGGATGCAGAGAAAAGATTTGTCAAGGAACATGTTGGTCGATGGGTCCCTTTGTTCTCCGGTATGTTAAAAAGAAAAGCTGACTATGGATTCTATAAAGCTTTAGCTGACTTCACGTCAGACTGGGTGGCTTTTGAAGTGGATTACTTGGAAGTGACTCCGCAACCATATTCAGAAACGGACTATCGTCCGGCAAATTACACAAGTCCTGAAGGACAAACATTTGAATGTGGAGCTCAAGACCAGGGCAATGAACTTGATCTCTTGATGAACGAGGTCGGGGCTCAGTCCTATCTTGATAAAGAAACAAAAGGTGTGGGCGATTCAGAAAAGGAGTAGTGTACAGTCTTATGTGTTCTTCGTTTCTAGAGATTTTGTTAGTGAGCAGTCCTTTCGATTTTAATCTTTTATCAAAGGAGGATGCGTCATTATGAGAGTGGTGCAGACGCGTAACAATCGGTTCGTGTTTGGCGTTCTTCTCTCGGCCGTCGTAGTGGGTGGGTTATTG
>BQIY01000449.1 GCA_021604265.1 Nitrospirales bacterium | reverse complement strand
TCAGCGCTTCAACTGTTCTATGAGCGGGGATTTCATGCCACCGGCATCGACATGATTCTGACCAAGGCGAACGTCTCGAAACCAACGCTGTACAAATACTTCGATTCAAAGGACGCACTCATTTTGGCCGCACTTCATCGTCGTGATGAATCCGTCAGACAATGGCTCATTGCTGAAATTGAACAACGTGCAGCCACACCAGCGAAATGCATCCTGGCATTATTCGATGTCTTGGCAGACTGGTTTCAATCATCAAACTTTCAAGGATGCATGTTTATCAACGCGACCGCTGAATATGCCCGACACGATCATCCAGTCCATCAAGCCTCGGCGGAACATAAACGTGTCTTTGGCCAATACATTCTCGGTCTTACCCAAAATACAGGCGTGACCAACGCTAAAGAACTCACGGCCCAAATCTTGGTACTCATGGAAGGCGCGATCGCTACGGCTCATGTCAGCGGCCCTGGGGTCGTCGCTCAACACGCGCGAAAAACCGCTGAAGTGCTGCTCGCTCACGCCACGGACTCCCTTGACAACTCCATCGCGCACAAATAACTTCCAATCTTCCTCGCACGCGATATCGAATCATCACGCACCGCTTAACATGACAAGACAATCCCACTGTTGGATGAGCAGCCGTGCATCCAACCTAGTGGCACCTCAGACAGAGCATGACAGCGATGCATTGTGACAGCATAGGAGGAGACTGGCGGGTGAGAGGATTGCGTTCAAATTTTCGGACTGTTCCTCCCAACTTCATACAAAATCAATGTAACGCCACTTGAATGAAATGTAAGACGCGAGATGTAGTGTTCATCAAAATGCTGCGCTATCGGTCCCTTCGGTCTGCCATTCTTCGTATGACGCGAGAACACCCAAAAACGTTTGCGTCCAGCGATGATTTCTCTCAATTCCATGGGTAGTTTTTTAGAAGTCAGCACTTTATCTTTGGTCCGAAATGGCCGGATAGCCATGAGCCTCGGCGCGGGAAGGTACGGAAACAGATTCTCGGCCATATGTGGCGTCATGCAAATGACGACATCACCCTTTACAACATGTTCGTTTAAAAATTGAGCGGCCCCTCTATTGTCTTCGCGGTGATAGCGAGGATCAAAGTAATAATTCTGTATCGAAAGACCACTGACGACGATGAGCACACCAGCACAGAACAATTGAACAGATCGCCTTCGAATAGACTGCGTTCCCATTGCCAGAAACACGAAAAATGGGAGCAAAGAAGGTATGACGTAGCGCTCGTAAAACGGACGGTAGGTCACAATCGCGGCAAGACTCATAAAGATAATGGGCAAGAAAAAGAAAAGTACCCATACAAGACATTGCCGCTTCTGAGACAGCCAGAGCTTCCTCACACCAGACCACGCAAGACCTGACGTCAGCAGGAGAACAGGCACGATGTAGAACAGCTTCAATGCGATCGTGCGTATATTTTCTGTGAACTGGAAAGAACGAAGATCTGCACCGAGAGAATATCCAGTTGAAAACAACCAAAGAATATTCAGATACGACACGGGATCGAATCGTTGTTCAATTTTCCCGCTGACTTGAATGCTATAGGTCCAATAGAGGGCAGGAAGCAGGAGCAAGCCCATGCTAAGAAATGTCGGAATCCAATCCTGCCATTCATCTAGAGGACGAGCAATAAGAATGTAGAGGACTAAGAATGCGAGAAACGGAATGGCTGCGGCATGACAGAGGAAGGTCAACACCGCAACCATGACGAAAATTATTTTGCGAGTCAGACTATCTTGATGGTCAATGCACCGCTGCAACAAGAACACCGTTAACACACACAAAAACAAAAACATGGTGTAGGGTCTGGCGTCTTGGCTATAAAAAATATGAAACGGCGAGATCGCCAAAAAAAATGTGGCCCACAATCCCACCTGACCTCCAAAGGTATGGCGAACGGTATAATAGAACACTGGAAGCGTGAGAGATCCGAATAGAAAAGCTGGAATCCGTAATGAAGTCTCTAGGTCACTCCAATACAAAAAGGCATGCGTGACAAGGTAATACAAAGGCAGAACATTGGTTTGAATGTCTGTTTGAAAGAGCACATGGGAGAGGGTGCCGTTCGAACTTAAATAGGTCAGAATTTCATCATGCCAAAGACTTTGATAGCCCAACCGATACGCTCGTAATCCCGTCCCCATGATGGTGATGACCACGAGCAGGATAAATGTACTTCTTTTTCCTGAGGTGAGACGAGCCAGCATCAACGCACAAACATTAGAAGAGGTAACGATGAGAAGAGAAGTTCAATGAAGCAGCATCGACATATGCATAACCCTCAATAAACGTACAGGCATAGGTGCTGACTCGGCTAGGGCAGGAATGTAAGAGCATGTGCCAAATGGTCATGGGATTTAATAGATTCCTGATAACTTGTTACCTTTGAAATTTCTGCACCAATGTATCACGAAGTCTTAGGGCGGATTCAAAGTTCTCATCAATGTCCATGTGTGTAAATACCGCATTTCTTCCTGTGAAATAAAGATTCGAATATCCCTCAAGAACGGCCCTGGCAACCGCTAGCTGCTCTTCATACTGTCGATTATAAATAGGATAGCCAAACGGTTCTTCCAACAGTAGTGCATCAACCACTTTTTCCTTTCGGATGAAGTTCACGTGGTCAAGGTCTTGAATGACTCGTTCAATAATCTGATCTCGCGGGTATTCCATCGTCATTTCTGCACACAGAACCGTCTTGTCTTGCGGTACACCATAATCTGAAAAATTTTTAAACTCTGACACTCGATTCATTAAGAAATTCTTGTGCGCAAAATAGACCCAATGATTCGGGGAGACTTGCGGTTGATCCAGCAACAAATAGACAAGTGAGACAGGTTGAAATTTCAGTTGAATGGGAGTGTTCAATAACCGCATGAATACAGTAAGAGGCAGGGTCGAAACCACGGCGTCAAATTCCTCAGTTCGTTCTCCATCTTCTGTTTCATAGGTGATCGCCACGATCTGATTGTCTACAACATGAAGAGCCTTAACCGATGTGGACAAACGCACATCCTCTTGGATGTCCTGGTATAATCGCTGACAAAACGCTCCGTACCCCCCTTCTTTGGGATAATAAAAGTGACGAAAATACGTTTTGCTATTTCGTTTAATCATATC
>BQIY01000448.1 GCA_021604265.1 Nitrospirales bacterium | reverse complement strand
CTTGAATCCATGGTCACATGGATCTTACCCGCAGGCTTTCTCTTCGTCTTACTATTTCTCCCATTTCTAGATCGAAATCCTGTTCGCCGTCCAGCAGGAAGACCCGTGACAATACTAGCTGGAGTCGGTTTTTTACTAATCGTACTTAGTTTGCTAGGGGTCTCGTTGAAAAATTTATATGCTATTCCAAAATCTGATCCTTCAGTCGTGCGAGGGCAGCAACTATTTGCTCAACATCATTGTGCCGCGTGCCACAGGATTCATGGAGAAGGCGCGAAGGTTGGACCGGACTTATCGTTTGTGGGAGATCGAAGGCCTGATCGGAAATGGCATCTTCGTCATTTCAGTGATCCTCAATCGGTTTCACCAGGATCAATCATGCCCAAATTTCCCCTGTCCGACCAAGATAAGTATAACTTGTCCAGCTATATGCTCAGCCTGAAAAAATCGTAACCCATTCTTTCAACATCTACATCTTCTTTCCTGCCATTTTTTTCGTTGAAGTTTAGGTGAGCGAGAAAAAAGTAAAAGGACTCCGTTCGAGTGAGGGCATGACTTTTTGTCGTCTTGGATGAAAAAATATGTATCTGGCTCCCATGACTCAGGTCCGACCGACGCACATCATCTATGATTGTGGTGTTGTTAGCAACGATTGGGACGCAACAGTCATCCATCAGGATGAAGGCCTATACGCGAGTCGTCATGTAATCTTATGGAATAAGGTAGAAGTCGCAGCTTCGATGTCAACGTCCTGGCCTCATATGCTCAAGGACTTATTACGCGAGAGATACAGGGAAATCTGGAAGAGTTCTATTGGACGGAAGTATCTTGCCTACGCTAATTTCAGTTACCACGAATGCGGCCTTAGAAGATGTCCGGTCAGTTACACAAATTGCTTGACTGGCCTCTAGATTATAGCGAATCCAATTAATTTCCACTTGAACTATTCAGACTAGCACACAGCGAAGTCATGCACATCACACGTCGGAAGGTTATACCCGCATGGATTATAGCGAATCCAAATACGTTCCAGCTAAACCATGAGGACTTTCAACGCGATATCCAACGTGTCACGAGTACGAAAGTTCATTGAATCGGCTATAACTGACAGCAATTGTCCTTGCATACCACGTATTGGATATCAAAATTGTACAAGTTAGCGTTTTATCGTTTCGGTATAACTGAAGCGACTATAAACGATTCATTTTTTATCGAAACAAAGCACATTTAATAGACTACCCCGTTGCAAGCAACGGGGTGGTCTATTGCAAAGATTCTGATTGGTACGCGGGACGTCATGAGGAATAAATCTCACCATTAATCATTAAGAAAAACTCACTCTGGCCATTTTTGCGAAGAGGTATGCTAGGAAAGATTATTCGAGTATATGGAATCAAAACCATAATCAAAGCCATATTTGAGCAGGAGTTTTTGTATACGGGGACTCAAGATGAAATCGAAAAAATTCTCCGCGACTTTCAAGGATGCCTCCCGACAGGTCCACACCACTGCTTGCCCGAACTGGACCGGTATATGCATTCCGGTTGGAGCTTCATCAATAATACGCACTTGTGGATTGTTGATCGCATCCGCACGGTAGATGATGCCTAAGTCCGCCTTCCCCGTGTGAATCAAATTCACGATATCTTCTGCGTGCTGTGCATAGAGAAGCTTGGGTCGGTTCTTATAGGCGGGATCGAGATTGGTGAGTGCCCGTGCCGTGATTTTTCCCAGCGACGAAGTTTTTGGGTCGCCCAGAGCAATGCGGGTCGCTCCATTGGGCAATGCCTCGTTAAAAGAAACTGGCATGACCCGAGAGGTCGCTGACATGACGAGCACGAGAGAAGTCTGGGCGTAGATCTGATGGCCTCCGTTGAGCGTCAGATTCTTGTCTTGCAGTTTTTCAACTTCCTCAACCGCAGCAGGGAGAAAAACATCGATCGGAGCGCCCTGTTCAATTTGCCGTCGAAGGATGGGTGATGGACCGTACACGACCTCTAGGGTCGCACCATATTCATTCTCAAACATCGGCACAATATCCTGTAATGCTGACCTCAAGCTCGGGGCAGCCCCAATTTTCAGATCTTCAGCCTGAACAGCCTCCTCAGTTGCCACAACACCGAGGATGCTACCGACCAGCGCTATTGCCATGCCAAGTTTCCGAACTCCAACCATTGTACACCTCTTCCTGTCCAATTGGGTTTTACCCGTAGAATGAATAAATGAGCCTGAATCAACTATCAATCATATAGATCCTGAGAGACATTTCTACGCGACCTTCGTTCAAGGTCGCAGGTATCCATCCACTCCTGTTGATCATATCTCGCACAACTCATACATGCTCCTCGTCCTTTTGATCGCACATGGTATTGCTGAAGATGCGAGTGAACAAATTGTATGAACAGCAAGATCAATACCTATTGTGGATTCATAGAATAAAATGAAAAAAACTCTTTTAACATAATATTTTTTGACGAATTCTCTAGAATTGTTTGTCTATTCACCTGACCCGCTTGCTGGGTGGAATTGTGAGATTGTGCACAATGCGCTCAGTGCAAAAAGTCACTACCCATTTTTTATACTCTTTACTGATCAAAATTTTTGACGTGATGCTGATGCGACGATGCTGCGCTCATAATGTGCATGTACCCTGCTGTGGTTTCCCTGGATGTCGAGGTATTTCCATTTGGTAAGGATTTTGCTTTTAGCCAATTTGCTTTTAGTCAAATATGAATATTTTGATCAGGGGAGGAACCCCGATCACAGAAATCAAAAGGGGTTGTTGAGGGAAATGGTGTCCAATAAGGTAGAAATTCAAAATGTTTTTGGGAGGCTCCGCGCATGAACGAGCTCGTCCTCATAGCCTTGCGACGGCCGTACACCTTCGTCGTCATGACCATTCTCATTGTGCTATTGGGAGTCTTGACGATACGCCACATGCCGACCGATGTCTTTCCGAATATCACGACTCCCGTTACCTCAGTAGTCTGGATTTATTCGGGCATGCTGCCACAGCAGGTGGAAGGGCGTATCACCTATCTGTTCGAACGCTTCTTGACCTCGACGGTGGAAGGCATCAAGTACATTCATAGCCATTCCTACTTCGGCAGCAGCATTACCAATATTTATCTTCAGGACGGAGTCGACGTGGGCAGGGCTG
>BQIY01000447.1 GCA_021604265.1 Nitrospirales bacterium | reverse complement strand
GCTCCTAAGGGCGATTCGAACCCAGAGGCTGACCTTCAACTCCCACGACCACGGGCTGCTGGTCAGCGAATACCGGTCGAACCCTTCGCTGTATTCGTTCTTCGACATGCTGTCGTTCAATGAAGCGCCCGCGGGTCAGGTGTTTGTGAGCACCATGGAGGCACGAGATTATCCATTCTATGGCACACAGTGGCATCCGGAAAAGAACAACTTCGAATGGAGCCAGAACTCTGACTATTCGAATATTCCCCATTCGCCGAACGCCATCCTGGTTTCTGAAGCCACGGCCCGGTTTTTCCTTAGTGAAGCGAGAAAGTCTCAGCACATTTTTCCCGAAGCCCGACGCGACGAACTGATCTACTCCGCCCCGATCATCTACACGGGCAAGGGCGATTGGATCTACGAACAGGTTTACGTTTTTTGCCCAACGGGCGCGAGGTCCTGTTCAAGGAGTACAGAAATGGCAGAGTGATCGAGTGCAGCGTGTGAGTGGATTGTCGCAACGGAAGGATCTGTTGTAGATACCATCACGATTATCCGGCAAATAATTTGGTGCTGTCTCAAAGGGGAAGGCTTCGATGATTTGTGGCACTGGTCCTAAGAACCGCTGGCTGTTCGGTGGCAGTTGACGCAACATCTGCCTTCCACAATTTTTTGGATCTGCCTAGCACGTGACCAACGAGGAGCACAAAATTAGATTTTTTTTGTGTCCTGCCTGATCTTTTTAAGAACTTCCCATCATTTTAGACGGTCATCGTGCCAAATCTTGCGCAAGAAACTGGGGTGGTTGGCGATATTTGGTGGTCTGTTCAAACGCATAGGCTATCTTAATCAGGATTGGTTCGCTGTAGGCTCCCCCGATAAAGGAAATGCCGACCGGAATCCCGAAGATATATCCGGCGGGAACCGAGATATGCGGATACCCGGCCACAGCCGGAGCCGAGGGTGTCCACTCTTGGCTCTTCCAGGGCGGAACGAGATGATCGCCTAGAATGAGGTCAATCGGCATACCCGGCCCATAGGTGGGAGCCACGATGGCATCCAGACCATATTTCTTTAAGGTGGCATCAATCCCTTCGGTGGCAGCGAGCCGACGGTTTTGCTCCAAGGCATCCAAATAGGTCTTGTCGGTTAACGGCCCTTTCTGGGCAGCCATCTCAAATATTTCCTGTTCAAAATACGGCATCTCGAGGGCTCGATGTTTCTTATTGAATTCAATGAGATCCTTGATGGTTTGAGGACCAATAGAGGAACGTGCGCGGAGATACTGGTTCAGAGAAGTCTTAAATTCATAGAGCAACACGGTCAATTCGGAATCACCGAATTGCCCTGCTGTTTCCACATTCGCGGGATCGATAATTATGGCCCCTTGTTGTTTCATAACCTCGATAGAGGTATTGATGAGAGCGTCAAGCTTTTCGTGATACCCAAAATAATTTCTGGCAATCCCGATACGTGCTCCATGTAATCCTTTGGGGTCCAGAAATTGGGTATAGTCCGAATGGGATTTTCCACGAGACTCTTCAGTACGGGAGTCACGGGGATCTATCCCTGTCAACGCGCCGAGCACAATGGCTGCATCAGCCACCGTTCGAGCCAGGGGACCAGCGGTATCCTGGGTCGGTGCAACAGGAATAATGCCGGCGCGGCTTACAAGGCCAACCGTAGGCTTGATACCCACGATGGAGTTGGCCGATGCCGGACAGACAATCGACCCATCTACCTCGGCGCCGATGGCCACGGCCACGAAGTTCGCAGCCACGGCTGCTCCCGATCCCGAACTGGATCCGCAAGGATTCCGTGTCAAGATATAGGGATTCTTGGTTTGACCTCCCCGGGCGCTCCATCCGCTGCTGGCGCGAGTGGACCGCATGTAACCCCACTCCGACATATTCGCTTTGCCGATAATCACGGCTCCGGCTTTTCGGAGTTGTTTGGCAACAAAAGAGTCCCTGCGCACAGGAATGCCTTGCAACGCATAGGAACCGCCGGTGGTACTCAGTTTGTCCGCCGTATCAATGCTATCCTTCAACAAAACTGGAATCCCATGTAAGGGACCACGAATCTGTCCGTCACGACGTTCCTGGTCCAGTTGATCCGCGATGGTCAACGCATCGGGATTGATCTCCAGATACGATCGAATTCCGGGACCTTTTTTGTCGAGCGCTTCCACCCGTTTTACGTACATTTCCACAATTGATCGCGACGTGTAGGTTCCTATTCGCATCCCTTCTTGCAAGTTAGTGATGGTCGCTTCCTCCAGGTCGAAGGCCCGTGTATTGGACGGAGTAACAAGAACGAAAATCAAGGCAACGGTATTGACTAAGAGACGGTACGGCACTTGATTAATATTCATCAGGCTTACCTCTCTCATGGCGTCTGGTTGTGACCCCTCGTTCTCAATTTGTTATCCCGCAGTTCCGACGATAACTGTACAGAACAAAAAAGCCAAGCCATCCGTGGGAACCAAAACGACTCGGAACCCTCTTTAATACTGAAGCGACACGGCTTATTTATGACCACCCGTATGGGGTCAACTGTGTGTATCGCGATCGCAATGGGATGATCTGGTTCTTCCAGTCGACCAACAATCCAGGAGAAAACGGAAAGAACGGTCTCTGGGCTGCCGTAAACCGGCCCGTACGACGGGCGCTGTTTTTAAATTGCCAGGATCGGGAAAGGAGTTGGTTGGGAAAGCGGAGGAAGTTGTCAATGACCTCTACTTTGCGAACGGGATCATGTTCGACAAGACAGAAACGTAGATGTAGGTGTCGGAATCGATGATGGATCGCGTGCTTTGTTTCCGTGTTGATGTTGAGAACGGCTCGGTCTCGGAGCGCGAGGTTGACCAGAACATGTATGTACCGGACAATCTCGCCATCGACAGGGACAACAATGTATGGATCGCTTCATTTGTAGGGAATCATGTCATGGTGATCCATACTACATGTCACACGGTGCACACGGTCTTTCAAGCCACATCTTTCAGCTGGGAAAAGCCATGGAAAATCGCCTCTTTCATTAAAAATAGAGTGCTCCGTAGAACAGTCCCCCGTTCCAGGACATGTCCAATTCCCACCCTTTGGGCTTTCCATTTTTATAATCGATATCGACCATCATGCGGTCAAAGGCGGCTCCAACCGCGAAATGTTTGAAGATT
>BQIY01000446.1 GCA_021604265.1 Nitrospirales bacterium | reverse complement strand
TGGTTTAATGATCGAAAGGGTTTTGGATTTATTCATGTCGAAGATGGACAAGATGTCTTTGTACATTACTCTGCCTTAGAGGGTGAGGGGTTTAAAACCTTAAAAGAAGGTGAAACTGTCGAATTTGACTTGGTCGAAGGTGCGAAAGGACCACAAGCCTCCAACGTCACCAAATTAGGAGGCTAGGAAAATCAGGAAATAGCAATCAGGACGATATTTTACTCTTTCATTGTTCGAACGTGCGATACACGTTCACTCGCTTACGCATTGTCATATCCATGCACTGACGTGAGCAGCGATCATCCTGATCACTGATACGGCATGATGTGAGTCATGAGGGCTCCTAGTTTTTCACTAATTCACTTTACGCAGTGGGCTCTTGCAGAGACGTAACGTGAATGAAACATTTATCAGTCGACTGAGAATCAAGAACGAAGGATCGATTTTCAAGAAAAATCGCCTGTATTTTCTTTCATGTTTTTAGTCTTGATGATTCTCATAATCAAGGTATGTCTCTCATCTTGACTTCCAGAAAACCTGCCTGCTAGACTTCGTCGTAAGTAATTGGATTTATTATTAAAATTAATCAACGAGCCTATCGTGACCGCACGATGACTCGTTTGAGAAATATTGCAATTTCTCAAGATACAGAGGGATTATGAGCGACTGGATGGTGAATAAACGGCAAACCATTACTCATTCTTTCCACCAAAAGTTGTCAATTGAAGGCCAAGAAGAAGAGTGGGGAGGTGGAACAAGCGACGAACAGCTCCCCGCCGCCCCTGAAAATGTCCAGGCAAAGCCAGATAATGGCCGCATCACCATCACCTGGGATCCGGTTCCTGAAGCTCTCTATTACAATCTCCACTTTCAGTCGACAAAAGGCGTCACCATTAAGCCGAGTGAACTGAGTCGCCCCATTGCCAGCAGTGAAGATTTCAATCCAGTCATTGGCCTCAAAAAAGAAAACGCCACCACAATCGAAGGCGCCATGAGCCCTTATGTGCATGACGATTTATCGAACAATCTCTGCTATCACTACGTGGTGACGGCCATTACCGCTGAGGGCGAAAGCCTTGAGTCCCAAGAAGTCATGTCGATCCCTTCCCCCTACTTAAACATCATGCAATTTGGGGTACAAGGCACGGACGATGGTGAATTTAATTCACCGACCGGCATTGCCATTGACCATGATGGAAATATTTATGTATCCGACACCGACAATCATTCCATTCAAAAGTTTGATAAAGAAGGAACCTTTCTCGCACGATGGGGTGATGAGCCTGACTCTGAAGAAGGCAAGTTTTATTATCCGCGAGGCTTAGCGACTTCGCCAGATGGCGTGATTTATATCGCGGACAGTGGAAATAGCCGAGTCCAAAAATTTGACTTGGATGGCAACCTCATTAATGCCTGGGGAAAGTTTGGCTTCGCATGGAAAGGTGCTGAAGCAGGAAAATTTGATGCCCCATGGGGCATTGCAACAGACCAACATGGCTATCTGTATGTGTCAGATACGAGTAATGCTCGGATTCAAAAATTCCAATCTGACGGAACTCCGCTCCTTAAGTGGGGCCGTGATGGCGCCTACGACGGGGCCATGTTTTATCCGCGAGGCATTACCGTCGATTTTGTCGGGAATATTTATGTGGCAGACGAAGGGAACCATCGAATACAAAAGTTTGATGCCCGCGGCAACTTCCTCTTGAAATGGGGAAAAGAAGGAAACGGATCAGGACAGTTTAAATCACCATGGGGCCTTGTCTGTGATGCGCTCGGAAACATCTATGTCGTCGATAGTGGAAACCACCGCGTTCAGAAATTTGACGCCAGTGGGACCTTTCTCTGTTCATGGGGCAATCGCGGGCTCACGGAAGGTCAACTGAACTTCCCCTCTGGCATTGCCGTCGACAAAGAAGGGTATGTCTATGTGATTGACAGTGGTAACAGCCGCCTCACAAAGTTCGCGCCAACCGAGGAAGAACTTGCGAGAGGACGAGAGCAAAACCAGGTGCAAGAACCTGCGGATCTTGCAACCCCCACGAATATGACGGTCAAAGCGGGAGACTCAGAAAACCTTGTCAGTTGGCTCGAGGTTCCAGACGCAGTCAGTTACAACCTCTACTTCAGCACCGTACCCGAAGTCACTCCACAAAATTCAACAAAAATTGAGGGGGTCACAACTCCATACACTCACCTTGGCTTAACGAATACCACCACCTATTACTACGCACTTAGCTCAGTGAGTGAGGAAGGCAGTGAAAGCATACTTTCCGAAGAATATTCTGCCACACCAACGCTGATTGATATCACCGCACCACAAAACCCCGACCTTGTCCTTAACCATGGTGCTTCAATGACGAATTCACCAGACCTTGTGGCCACCATTTCGGCAAGAGATGTCGATACCGGCGTTTCAGCCTACTTCATTTCTGAAAACCCGATGACCCCGAGCGCCACCATGCCGGGATGGGTTGAAGTTGAACCAGAAGAACGATTTGGCGCCACTATTCCATTCACCACTTCTGCTGGAGATGGAAATAAAACGGCCTACGTGTGGTTTAAGGATATCAATAACAATGTCTCCGTTCCTGCCAGTTCCAGTATTTTGCTCAACACTTCCGGATACGTGTGCACCGGCACGTGGGGGAAACCAGGACGAGGCGCCTCACTCTTACATGGTGGTGAATTCATCAGCCCACTCTACGGGATGGCGATTGATCGTCAGGGGTCACTTTTTGTTGTGGATAATGGCAATAACCGCATTCAAAAATTTGAAAAAAATGGAAACTTCATCCTCCTCTGGGGGAACTTTGGTGGCGCAAACGGAAGCTTCAATAACGCAACCGGTATTGCCTGCGACGCAAAAGGTGATGTCTACGTTGCCGACACCAACAATCATCGCATTCAGAAATTCGATGGCAAGCTTGGCCATTACCTCTCGAAATTTGGTTCTCGAGGTAATGGAGAAGGGCAACTCAACTCGCCATGGGGAGTAGCCGTCGATCGGGTTCGTGGCTATATTTATGTCGTCGACAGTGCAAATTTCCGCATTCAAAAATTCGATGAGACTGGCGAATTTATTATGCAATGGGGCAGTTTCGGCAATAATGACGGTCAATTCTACTTTGCGAGAGGCATTGCCGTCGATCAAACAGACGGAGC
>BQIY01000445.1 GCA_021604265.1 Nitrospirales bacterium | reverse complement strand
AAAGAATACACCAAAAGCCTGCTTATTGATTGGCTGGCTGCCGGGATCGATCCCGCCCGCTCAACCGTCTTCGTGCAGTCTTCGGTTCCCGATCATGCGATCCTCCACCTCCTGCTCTCCATGATCGTGCCCGTTCCCTGGCTTGAACGGAATCCGACCTATAAAGAGAAACAGGAAGAAATCAATGAAAAAGATCTTTCAACGTATGGGTTTCTTGGGTACCCCGTTCTTCAGGCAGCAGATATTCTTCTCTATAAACCGGACTTTGTCCCGGTGGGGAAAGACCAACTGCCGCACCTAGAGTTAACGCGGGAATTGGCTAGACGATTTAATAACTTGTACCAGCCGGTCTTTCCCGAGCCGAAAGAACATCTCACCCAATTCCCCAAGGTGACGGGAACCGATGGCCGCAAAATGAGTAAAAGCTATCACAACACGATTAACCTGTCGGACTCAGAACCCGAGATCCGCAAAAAGCTGAAAACCATGGTAACCGACCCGGCCAGAGTTCGACGAACAGACAAAGGGAATCCCGATGTCTGTCCCGTCTACGATTTCCATAAAATTCTTTCACCGCACGGGATACAGGAGCAAGTCAACCAGGACTGCCGCACTGCCGCCATCGGCTGTATTGATTGCAAAAAACTCGTCGCAGATGTCATCGTGGACCGATTGGCTCCTTCCTGGGAGTCACGGGCCGCTTTGCTGGCAAAACCCGACGACCTTGAACACATTATCCATGACGGGCAGCAAAAAGCCTCAATCGTCGCCCACGAAACCATGCAGGACGTGAAGGAAGCCATGAAAATTTAAACCAAGACAGACAAACAGTTGGGATGTTCCATTAAATGAACCAACATCTTTCTTGAAATTCCTTCCAGGCAGTTCTTGACTTAAGTCACAGGGGCCAGTACCATCCAAACACATTATTCATTCACCTTTTTTTAAAGAAAAACCTAAACTTATCAATCAATTATGGCTATTCGTGTTGCAATTAACGGCTTTGGCCGTATCGGTCGAAATTTTTTCCGTACCAGTGTCGGGCACCCAGATATTGAAGTAGTCGCCATCAATGACCTCACTGACGCTGCCACGCTCGCCCATCTCTTAACCTACGATTCCGTTCATGGCCGATTTCAGGGTCAAGTCGAAGCCCAGCCGGGGCGTCTGGTCGTGAATGGTCAATCCATTGAAATTTTCGATAAGCGCGACCCCAAAGAACTGCCATGGAAACAGCTCAATATTGATGTCGTCATTGAATCAACCGGTCGCTTTGCGGATCGGCAAGGCGCCAGCCAACATCTCTCAGCCGGGGCAAAACGCGTCATCATTTCGGCGCCGGCTAAAGATGCCGATTTGACAATAGTGCTTGGCGTCAACGACTCCAAATATAACCCTCAAGAACACACCATTATTTCCAATGCTTCTTGCACCACCAATTGCCTGGCACCGGTCTCGAAAGTTCTTCTCGAAGAATTTGGAATTCGGCACGGGTTTATGACGACAATCCATTCGTATACCAACGATCAACAACTCCTCGATTTGCCCCATAAAGACTTACGGCGAGCGCGGGCGGCAAGCCTCTCAATGATTCCAACATCAACCGGAGCAGCTAAAGCGCTTCACCTCGTTATTCCTGAATTACAAGGAAAAATGGATGGGGTCGCTATTCGCGTCCCAACACCAAACGTTTCCCTTATCGATCTGGCCGTAGAAGTTGAAACAGACTGCGATGTCGCCAGCGTCAATCAAGCCTTTCAAACCAAGGCGAAAAGCTCACTAGAGAATATTTTAGATTACTCAGCTTCTCCCATTGTCTCCTCAGATCTCAACGGGAGCCCCTATTCCGCCACGCTCGATTCACCCATGACTACCGTGATGGACAAACGATTTGTGAAAGTCTTTGCCTGGTATGACAACGAGTGGGGGTACTCATGCCGCTTACGTGACCTGGTAAAGTTTCTGGCCCAACAATCTTGATTGGGAACCTGCCGTCTCTGGTTCCTTACCCCATTTTGCGAGAGGACCGTTCGCACAAAAAAGGGGGATTTATGAACCTGACCAAACAAACCATCGACCACATCGACCTTCGGAACAAGCGCGTCATTATACGGGTTGACTTCAACGTCCCACTTGACGATGCCGGACAGATCACCGACGACTCACGCATCAGGGCTGCGCTTCCCACCATTAACCATGCGGTTGACGAAGGAGCAAGCGTCATCCTCTGCTCTCATCTGGGCCGACCTGACGGGAAACCGGCCCCAACACTCAGTTTAGCACCGGTGGCAAAACGGCTGCAGCGTCTCCTCGATAAGCCCGTGGTGTTTGCTCATGACTGCTTAGGCGACGAAGTCCAGGCCTTGGTGGGCCAAATGAAACCCGGCGATGTGTTGCTCCTTGAAAACCTTCGCTTTCATGCCGAAGAGGAACAAAATGATGAGACCTTTGCTTCACAGTTAGCGTCTCTCGGGGAAGTCTATGTCAACGAAGCCTTTGGGACAGCCCATCGATCCCATGCGTCGACCGTAGGCATCACAAAGTTCATGAAGGTGTCAGCAGCTGGCTATCTCATGAAGCGCGAAGTCGAAGCCCTGGAAGGCGTTGTTGAAAATCCAGTCCGGCCTTTTGTGGCCATCCTTGGAGGCGCAAAGGTATCCGGGAAAATCGGCGTCATTGAAAACCTTGGGAAACGTGTCGACAAGGTCATCATTGGCGGCGGAATGGCCTTTACCTTTATTAAGGCCATGGGACACGAAATCGGTCGATCGCTTGTTGAAAAAGATATGTTGGAATTTGCAAAGGGAATTCAGGAGCATGCCCTGAGCCGCGGAGTCAAATTTTATTTACCTGTGGACTGTGTGGTGGCGGCAAGCCAGGAACCCAGTGCTGAGACCAAAATTGTCCCCATTCAAGAAATTCCAGAAGGATGGTATGGGATGGATATTGGCCCAGCGTCGGTCAAACTCTTTAGTGAAGCAGTTGAAAATGCCAAAACAATCTTATGGAATGGCCCCATGGGGGTTTTTGAGCAAGATGCATTTTCACGAGGCACTCTCTCAATGGCGCATGCCGTTGCGAATGCCTATGCCAAGACCGTAGTCGGAGGTGGCGATACGGCTCTTGCCGTACACCGTGCCGGAGAATCCGACAGTATGGCCTTTAT
>BQIY01000444.1 GCA_021604265.1 Nitrospirales bacterium | reverse complement strand
GGAAGATCAGACTCAAGGACCACTTCACCTAACAATAAAGCCGTGAGTGGAGTTTGAGGAGCAGGTTTAATGACAATGGGATTTCCAGCAGCAAGACATGGCGCCACTTTATGCGCAACCAGATTAAGCGGGAAGTTAAATGGCGTAATCCCCAATACTGGTCCAATGGGAAACCGGCGCAGCAGACCCGTATAGCTCTCCATGCCCGGCATACGATCCATCGGGATGACTTCACCTGGAATCCGTGTCGTTTCTTCACTGGCGATCAAAAACGTTTGAATGGCACGATCAACTTCCCGGCGAGCATCCGTAATTGGTTTCCCCGCTTCTTCACGAATGGTTTTCGCAAATTCTTCGCGCCGACGCTGAAGCGAGGCGGCAATCTGCTGCAACCCCTTAGCCCTGACATGCGCGGAGGATTTCTTTAGGAACGAATAGGCGTCGGCAGTTGATTGGAGAACCTGGGATATTTCGTGTTCCCCGGCTTGGCAGACATGTGCAAGCACACCTTGATTGTACGGATTGAGAACCGGCTCAGTTTGAGGAGTCTGAACCCATTCTGAGCCAATGAGAAAAGGCCGGTGAGTCTCTGTCGACATTGCCGTCACGGAGATTAGGTTGTAAGCGGACCATCAGTCACTGCTGTTGAGTCAGCCGACACGGGAGTCGCTTGAGATTGCGCTCCAGTCGCTTGGGCTTTGGCAATTAACTCCGGCGTACCCCATTCTACCAAAGATTCTAAGGCAAAGGCCTCAAAGGTTGAAACGGCACCACAGCCCGGGCATCCCTGTACCGGAACCTTGGCTTGAAACACTTCATCAAGACAATCCATACAGACAAACAAATCTGGCTCACCTGGAGAACATTCGACAGACCAATAAACAGGAGAATCGGACATAGTACTTAGCAGTTCCTTCTGTTAAAACAACGCGATGACTCGGAAAATACGAGTTGATGAGGACACGTATGGCTACGATGCATTTTTTGATGGCACAGACTTTAAGACCTTTTCAATTTCTTCCTGAAACACATCATAGGGAAAGGCTCCAGGAATCATCACCATCTCACCATCTGCAGGGAGTGACGTGACAAAGATCACGAATCCTGGCGTGCCTCGGACTCCAAGGGTTCCGCCTTCGATGCGATCCTGATAAATGGCCTTCACATAATTATCACCACTCACACATTCCGAAAATTTTGCGGTATCAAGCCCTAACTCTTTTGCATACCCCGTCAGTTGCTCCGGAGAAAACTGCTGGTCACTACTGAACAACCGATCATGCATCGGCCAGTAGGCGTCCTGAGCGCCGGCACAGCGGGCTGCCTGAGAAGCTTGAAGACCAGGCCCTCCGGGGGCGCGTGGGAAATCACGATAGACAAAGCGGACTTTTCCCGTATCAATATACTCTGACAAGAGACGCGGAAACGTTTCGTGGAAAAATTTCTCACAAAACCCGCAGGTAAAGTCTGAATACTCCAAGACTGTCACCGGGGCATTGGGGTCACCCCGCACAATATCGCTATCTCGAACAAGAAAGTCAGGCGATGATTCCGCAACCGCAAGAGTGGTCACGGCAAAGAACAACAGTCCGAATAAAATAGCTTTGAAATAGCCGGGCACCCGCTTGCGTGATGTATTCAATTTCATAGAAGACATAAGTGTTAGTTTCTTTCAGAGATTAACAATGACTGAATCGTGAACAAGTCGTCAAACCATTGTGTCATTCTCAGCAAGTCCTTGTCGAGTCTCAGACTCGAGAGACAGAAAGTCTCTCCGTTAAGCTTTTGCCTGTTTTTTTGAGATGCGGTCAAGCAGCCCCATCATCAAGATTGGCCAGACAACGGTTGCGTCACTCAACACTTCCGAAAACTGCCCGCCTTCATGCTGAGGCACAAACTTTCCCCAAGACACGCCTTCCTGATACGTACAACCACTCAGGCCACCCCAATAATCCGGTTCCGGGCATATCCGCACCCCGTAATGAAAACGCGGAGGCGTTAAATTCGTTCCAAGTCGGACATTGAGGATTTCAATATAGGGAGGCGTTTGCTGCGCCCAATTTCGTGGAACGCCTCCCCCAATCGTGAAAATGCCTAATCGTTTGGCAGACAGTAATTGTTCCGTATAGCTATTGAGATCCAGAAACGGGTTAAACGTCGGCCGATATTGTTGGAGTTGGGTCCAAATATCGAGAGGGGACCCTTTTTCTGAAGGAAGCTCATGGCCTTTCCGGTAATGCTCAGCCATCGCCCAAATGGAGACATCAAGTCCGAGCTCTGAGTCCGTAAACGCTGGAATGTACACAGGCACACCTTTTTCATAGGCGCTCTTGAGGATGGCCGGACCTTCAAATTGTTCAGCAAGGGTTTGGCCAAGCTCACGGTTGAGCCGTTCCGAAGACAGCGGTTCATCCGGAGACAGCCGTTTTAAGGTCTCACCCACAACTTCTTCAACATGATTTAAATTCAGTTCCATCTCCAGCGTGTCATAAACCCGATTATAGCCTTTTTCGTACAACTCGGGATCACTCATCGTGGGCTGATACTTATAATGCGTGGCTCCGACAGCCTCACTCATCCCATGCGCCATGAGCGCGCCAGTGGACACCACCGCCTGCACCATGCCTTGATCAATCATGGTGCTGATTATTTTCCCCATTTTCGCAATGGTCATGGCTCCAGAAAGGGTCAACACCACTTTGCAGTCTGGATCTTCGATCATGTTCGTGAGGATATCAAACGCCTCACCCAGGCGACGTCCGCCAAAGGCCGTCTTCTTCATTGCTTCCAACAAATCTGAAAATGAGTTGACCGCAAGAGGATCAAGTGATTCGAGAGGTTCTAACCCATCTTGTTTGCCATCATGAAATTCACGTGTGCTCATAAACATTCCATCTTCATCAAACCATGAATAATGAGTCAATACGACTGACTTTCGCCCAAATAGCGAATAATTAAGGAGGAGTGAGGGGTAACATGTTAATCAGAAAAATGAGGTAATCAGCATTCAGATTGACGTCTACGTCTGATTGGCCTGCCAGCAGAAACGTTAGCCGCTTGCGCGGCAGAACTGGCATCAATGGCGAGTGCGCAGGCTGGTGGTCCCAACGGGATTTGAACCCGTGTCTGCACCTTGAGAGGGTGCCGTCCTAGGCCAAGCTAGACGA
>BQIY01000443.1 GCA_021604265.1 Nitrospirales bacterium | reverse complement strand
CCAAGGTGATGAAGCTAGGAGTTCCATCGAAATGTTTTCATTATTTACCCCCTCCCAGGCTGCAATGGTAGGAATGTCAGTCCCAACCCCATTTATCAACGACGGCAGCAGGACGAACAAGGCCGTCCCTGGAGACTCTGGGAGTTTCGAACCTGAAGGGGTTCAGTTCATAAAAACAAGAAGAATAACACGCAGTTTTAGGCATATTTTTTGGGTATTTCTTTGGAATTCTGGTATTTTATTTTTGGGGTTTTGTCAAATGGGGACTATCGAAAAATATTGTGCCAAATGGGGACCTTTATTGGACCGGTCCCTATTTGACTAACAAAATCCACACCAAATGGGGACTGTTACCTTGCCGAATAAAAAAATGTGGACTAGTTCAGTACCAAATGGGGACCCAGTTGTGTCAAAGGTGGACCTCTTCCCGGGTTCCCAAAAAGAGGACATTTTGTGGGATACCAAATGGGGACTCACTTGTGTCAAATGGGGACTGCGATGCGCAGAGCGCAGCAAAATGGGGACACATCCGTGTCAAATGTGGACACTTTTTTTTCAGCAATGAGCGATGCATGGATGGGCCATCGATATTTTTTGTACGCCCGACCACCCATCCATTAGCCCGCAACCATGCAGGTTAGAGTTCTATAATGGGTGCGTGGTTACGTTGTTGATCAGCTGCTAGTGCTTGGCGCTCATGCATCGTATCGCTCGCATATCGCGCGCGCGCATGCGTACATCGATCATCAATCAATATCACAATAATCGTTTATATATTTTGTTGAGCCATACGCAAGCGCTCTAACCATCGAACTAACTAGCTAGAGAATAAGTAATAATAGATCCTCATCATCATGCACGTCCTCATGTGAATCATATAGCAGCAGCTAGCCAACCAAGTAGTCTTCAAGTCGTTGCGATGCGCTGAATCAATGTATCGTACCCGTGCCCATTACTATTAGTTCTGGCGGTCTCCCCTCCCCCTGTTGCTCCTCCTGTTGCTCGTCCTGCGCATTACAACCCCGCCTTCATTTGCAGGAGCTCCCCTGGAACGAATCCTTTTCTTTCTTGGCCTTCCTGCCTGTTTGACAAGTTTTGGAGGGTGCACACGATCTTCCGCGTCTGTGATACCGTGAATATCTCCTGGGATCATTGCAGGTAGGACCATCTTAGCATCCTTCCATGCAGAACTGTAGGACTCTGAAGTCATTGTAGCAGGAAAGTACTCCTCCACAAAAGAGGCATGATCCTCAAGGGCGTTCATTTTCTGTGCTAACACATACATGTGCCTGCAGACGATCTTGGTATCCTTGAAGAATGCGCAGTCACAAAACTTGCCCTCCTCACATCCCAAATTGACAAAGTGGCGGTTGAACTGAACGGATTTGGGGCTCCACACATAACCAGAAAGGTCGCCAGAAAGAGCCACCTCCAGTGCAAGCTGGTTAACGAGTGTTTGCTGTTGACTGAATTGAGTTTGGACCCAGTTTGTGAGCAGCTTCTTTTCGTCGAGCAGACGTTGGGCAAGCTTGCTCCGCTTGACAAGATCGGACATGACATGCATGGTGACGTGGTCGAGGAACCGGAGAGGGCTTAGGTGCCTCGCTGGAAGCAGGAGCGCGTTAGCACACTCGGCAATGTTGGATGTTGCGTGTCCCCATGTTGAGCCTCCCTGCTCGAAAATGGAGTATTTCGCCCACAGCTTCGGGTCGATTTTTGAAAGATACTCAGCAGCAGAAGGGTTTACGTTCCTAAGCTTCTGCATAGCTGCCTTGAAGTCTTGAGAAGTATCGGCTTGTTGAACACCCCATGCAAGACTATCGGGGAATCTCCCGTTTACTGACTTGCTTGCGCGACAGTTCTGGATAAGGTGCCTGGTTGGGGTTGGTGTGAATGTTTGGGGTGTTGGGGTGTTTGGGTGGCGGATGTGGAGTGTTGTACATGTACCTGAAACAGAATACCCCGATGAAATCGAAGTAGTCGTTAAAAGCAGGCAACCCCTTGTGTCGGTCGGAGTAGAAGACGACCTCGGCATTGTTCAAGAAGGTGTCGATACCAGCTTCTTCGCAGTTTTTAGCAAACCACATGTAGTCCGCCTTGGTCTCCTTCGGGACGATGCCGATGGCCAATATTGTCATCTTGTTCTCTCTGCATCCCTGGAAGCCAGGACCAGGTACACTCCGTTAAAAAGTAGGTGCTTGGAATGCGCGCCATCTGCGGCACCGAAATCGAGGCCAGCGTGCAGGATGCCGTGGAGGTTGGGTCCGTAGGCAATGAAAGCCCGATGAAAAACTTTCTTCACCTTGCCGTCTTTCTTCTCCTCAACTGTTTCATAGCTTGCGAAGGAAGATTCATTCTTGGCCTTGAACTCTTTGATCCACCCAGGGATTTTGGCAAAGTCAATCTCGTAGTAGCGGTCAGTCTCTCCCCTGATCTCTCTCTTGGCCCTGTAGACCGTGCGTTCCTTAATTGAGGCCATACTGTTGCCATCTGCGGCTGCTAGCTGGATTAGAGTCTTTCCACGAACGCCTTGGTCGGCCGCGACGCTCGTCCGGATGCTTTCAATTCTCTGCAGTTCCAAACGCGAGATTTTGGCGACACTGTCACAATTGGGCTTGTGCTCAGGCACACACCTCTTCTTTGGGGGTTCCTCCTGTTTTCTGTCCGGCTGCTGGGAAAGCAAAACAGTGCTCGCGCTTTGTGTCGCAGACACCTTTTTGTCGACAGGAGGCTTCTCAACAACCACGGCCTTCTTGTTCCGAACTATGCTCCACCCCTTGGTTTTGGACTTTGTAATGACCACTTTGTAGGGACAGGCACCTTCTCCCAAGTCTTGGCGTGGCTTGCCGATCTTGTCGATGACAGTCGTGCAGCGAAACACGACACGCTTGCCATTGCTGGCCTTTTTGTTAATCTTGATTCTGTTTCCACTGCGCGTGCTGTGAGCTCGCAGGGCGGCAACAGCATCACTTCGATTCTCCCATTGCATATTGAGGAGCGCGTCAAAAGACGAAGAGGAGGAGGGGTTCATTTTGCAATCTGAAGAGGCGAATCGGAAACACTGGCGAAAAAGGGGGACAAAATGAGATCCATGAGCTTTGAAAACAAGTAGTTTTGCTGCGCTTTTTGACGTGTAAAATGCGAGTTTGTTTGGTTGTGATGCTGGTTCACG
>BQIY01000442.1 GCA_021604265.1 Nitrospirales bacterium | reverse complement strand
GCCTTCCCTTTTTATACTTGAAAACCCTTAGAAGCACTCAGCGCTTGGAATATTGGAACTTAGCCCGTGCGCCTTTCTGGCCGTATTTCTTTCGTTCCTTGACTCGCGAATCGCGGGTCAAGAGGCCTTTTTTCTTGAGCGACTCTCGAAGAGGCGGGCTCAAAATAGATAGTGCTTTCGCGATGGCATGGCGTAAGGCCCCAGCTTGTCCCGAGACGCCTCCACCCGCAAGCGTTGCACGTACATTGTATTGGCCGGTGGTTCCAGTAATATCGAATGGAGACGCAATCTGATTTCGATGTCCTAGTCGAGTGAAGTACTGATCTGCGGGTTTATTGTTGACTTGAATGGTCCCATTGCCTGGTTCAATCCACGCTCGGGCGACCGCATACTTTTTTTTCCCTGTTGCGTACTGTGTTGTTTCAACCATTCTTTGAATCCTCGTTAAAAAGCAGGTAAGAGTAAATGACGTTCAGACTATTTTACAAGAGTTAAGGGAAGAGGGTTTTGAGCCTCATGTGGATGTTCAGCGCCTGGGTACAATCGTAATTTTTTCGCCATCTGTTTTCCGAGTGGAGATTTTGGCAGCATGCCTCGTATGGCTTTATTCAAGAGCTCAGTGGGTTTTTTCTCATGAAGTTGTTCGGCCGTCGTCGATTTAATGCCACCTGGATAGCCGGTGTGATGATAATACGTTTTGACTTTAAATTTGTTTCGGGTGAGATGAATGCGCCCGGTATTAATGACAACAACATGATCGCCGGTATCGACGTTCGGTGTAAAGATAGGCTTATGTTTTCCTCTCAGTAGCATCGCAATACGAGAGGCGAGTCGACCAAGCGTCTGCCCTTCGGCGTCAATGAGGTGCCATTTTCTCTCAATTTCTAGGGGTTTCGCTTGAAACGATCGCATGAAATTCTCCTTCGTGATGATACGAATCTGCTGATAATAGTTATGAGGCTTCGGTTTCCGACTGTCCAAAGCTTTTTGGGTCTAGTTTCGCGAGCCATGCATCCAGATTTTCACCGCCCCGTTTATCGATAACTTCTTGTGTGACAAAAATGGGGCTTTTCGTACGAAGAGCGAGAGCGATGGCATCGCTGGGTCGCGAATCAACTGTCTTCTCAAGGCCATTTTTCGAGAGGTGAATGGAGGCGTAATAGGTATTGTTTTTGACTTCGGTGATGACCACGCTCGTAATGACAAAGCCGAGGTGTTCACCAAAGCTGTAGATCAAGTCATGACTCATTGGTCGTGGAGGAACCACTTCCTCCAGCGCGAGTCTAATGGATGTGCCCTCAGCTGTGCCAACCCAGATCGGTAAGACCTCAGAGTTTTTTTCATCTCGGAGGACGACAATTTGAGTTTCCGTGTTGGGGTCAATGAGCACCCCATGGACTTTCAGTGCAATCAGAAGGTTGAGGTCAGGCTGTTCAGGCATGTGAATGAGTCTGTTTCTTAATGTGTGTCGCAAATATTCTTACGATGGCCCTAGGGGTTATCTGCGTGGCATCGTAATTTGTGTTAGCAATCAAATTTACCAAAGTCTTCAGGCTTGAGATTTTCTAGCCAACGCTCAAGTTCTTCGGAGCTTTGTTTGTGGAGAACGTCGGCTGTCGCAAAGATTGGCGCATCGGTTCGTAAGGCGACAGCGATGGCATCACTTGGTCGTGAGTCAATGGAAAACTCAGAATCTCCATAGAGCAAGTGAATTTTGGCAAAGTACGTATTTTCTTTCAAGTCAGTCAGGACAACACTGATAATCTTTGCTTCCATACTATCCAGGATCGTTTTCATGAGATCATGGGTCATTGGTCTTGGAGGTGCAATGCGTTCTAACGCAAAGCTGATCGCACTGGCTTCTGATTTTCCCACCCAAATGGGAAGCATATCAGAGTTTTGTTCATCCCTGAGGATCACGATATAGGCATTATTATAGGGGTCGAATAGTAACCCACGAACATTCATTTGGTTGAGCATAGGTGTGCCTAGCGAGAAGAAGTGTAACTATAGGGATTATTGTCCCGGACAAAGCACTACGGTATCACTCACTACGGCAGATTGTCAACGAGACATCATTCATTCAGTGAATGAATCATCTATAAAAACAGCAGGTTAGAGAGATGTCTTTTGTTTGGATTCGTTTGATTGCTGTGTAAGGAATACATGAAGACAATATAAGCGGTCCTTCTTTCCTTTTATGAAACATTGCCGTGATTTGAAAGTTTTTCTTGTAAGTGCTGTGTGAGCTCAGTGGGAAGAATGGTTGTTTTCTCGCCACTCTTTCGTTCTTTAAGATCTATAGTGCCTTTTGCCAGGCCCTTGTCTCCAATAACTACCTGGTATGGTGCTCCAATTAAGTCCGCATCATTAAATTTGACCCCGGCGCGTTCATCCCTATCATCGAGTAACACCTCAATATTCGCTTGTTGTAACTCTGCATACAGGGTTTGGGTAACCTTTTGTACCGACTCTGAATTTGTCACCGGAAGAAGATGCACATGAAATGGAGCAATTGGAATCGGCCAAGTGATGCCTCGATCATCGTGATTTTGTTCAATGGCGGCTGCGACGGTTCTGCCCACACCAATGCCATAGCAACCCATGACTGCAAAATGCTCAACTCCCTGTGAGTCAAGATAGGTTGCTCCCATTTTTTCACTATATTTCGTTCCAAGCATGAAAACGTGACCGACTTCGATGCCTCGTGCGGTCTCAAGCGTTGCCTGACTATGAGGGGATGGGTCTCCGGATTGTGCCTGCCGAAAGTCACCGATAACGTCAATGGTAAAGTCTCGATCTGTATTGGCATTGACGTAATGCATATTGGCTTCATTGGCTCCGACGATAAAATTACTGAGTCTTCCCACAGCATGATCAGCAAGAATTTTGACACCGTGAAGTCCGATGGGGCCTGCAAATCCAGTTGGGGCGTTCGTGGCGGGTTGAACCGATTCGGCGTCGGCCAGTGTGAGTTCATGAATGTTGAGGTGACGTTGAATTTTCACTTCATTGGCTTGATGGTCGCCACGAACCAAGACGGCGAGGAGCGAATGGTCCGGGGTGTGGTAGAGCAACGTTTTCACCAGGCGATCTGGAGTGGTGTTGAGTACTTGACAAACTTCTTCCACGGTCTTGGCCTGGGGAGTGCTGACTTTTTTGAGTGTTTGGG
>BQIY01000441.1 GCA_021604265.1 Nitrospirales bacterium | reverse complement strand
TTTCATGAATCGCTTGGCGTCACAGGCCTGGCTCTCACGAAACTTGATGGAACGGCTCGAGGCGGTGTGGTCGTCGCGATTGCGGAAGAACTTAAGATTCCGATACGACTGATCGGCGTGGGAGAAGGTGAAGACGATCTCCAAGATTTCCAAGCCCAGGAGTTTATTAATGCCCTGCTACAGGTAGACGGCTAACAATTCCCTATGCTGATCATGCATGGACTTGACTAATGCGCTCATCAATTGAAAGACACCATCAATACAGACCAGACGCCAGCTCGAGATATGGCACATACCTGACTCTCATGCTGCTTGGTCTCTGCTTCGGCCTTGCTTTTGAAAAAGCGGCCTGGGGCATTCCACCCATGATCCCGCATCACAATTTAACCATGACCATTCAGCCAGCCAACCATAGCCTGATTGTTGAAGATACGATCACATTTCCGAACGCATCGGACTTCCCCGACATGCTCGAACTGACCTTAAACAACAATTTGATCATCGATGAAATCCTGGTGAATAACTCCGTCCTACAACTTCAAGGGATCACCCAAACACCGCAATCTCCGGATCAAGAAAGAGAACATCGACTACGTATTCCCCTTGTCGATTCAAAGACCAAGGCATCCTCTCCCACGATCAAAGTTCGCTACCATGGCATGATTGCCGACCACCCGAGAGGCGCACCTGGCCTTCGCTTTACCAAACCAGATGAAACCACGGGCTATATTGGTCCCGAAGGCGTTTACCTCACCTCGGAAACCCAATGGTACCCAACTATTCCTCATACCCTTGCAACCTTTCAGGTCAATGCGACCGTCCCTTCCGGGTGGGAAACGGTGACACAAGGAAAGGAAACGGCTCATGCCGTCGCTGAAGACGGAACCACATCGACGTGGAGCATCCCGAATACAAGCGAAGCCCTCACACTTGTCGCCAATCGTTTCGTCAAACAGGAAACGGTATGGAAAGGCATTACCGTTGCCACATATTTATTTCCAGAAGATGCGCAATTGGCTGACCAGTACCTGGAGTCGACCATACAATACCTTGACATGTACACCACGTTATTGGGACCGTACCCTTTTTCAAAATTCGCTGTGGTCGAAAACTTTTTCCCCGCAGGCATTGGACTGCCCTCGTACACGTTACTCGGCAACCGGATTATTAAACGCGGGTACACACAGCCGTATTCTCTCGGCCATGAAATTGTTCACTCATGGTTTGGCAATTCAGTCTTCAATCATTTCTCAAAGGGAAACTGGGTTGAAGGACTGACCACGTACCTTTCAAACTATTACTATGAAGAGGTTCATGCGTCAGCCGACACCGCACGGAAGAAACGTCAGCAGATGTTTTTCGAATACAACTTATATGGAACGCCGCCACACGAATACCCGGTTCGGCAATTCCATCACAAAGAAACTCGGATAGATAATGCCATTGGCTACCAAAAAACCGCCATGCTCTTTCATATGCTGCGCCAAGAAGTTGGAGACGCCGCCTTCTTCACGGGCATTCGAACCTTGGTCAAAGAATGGACTGGAAAATATGCTGACTGGAACACGATTGAACGGATTTTCAGTCACATCACAGGCAAAAACTTTCGCTGGTTTTTCCAACAATGGGTTGAGCGAACTGGATCTCCATCCTTGAGTCTTACACAAACAGAGGTACAAGCCGACACGGAACACCCTGGTCAATTTCTTGTGAACGTCACGATCGTTCAAGAGGGGCCATTCTATCGACTTCGACTTCCGGCCGTTCTTCACCTTGCCGATGGAACACAATTCGACACCGTCATCTCCCTGAACAGCCACGTACAAACAGTGAGCCTTTCTGCTCCGTCTCGTCCTACCCAACTCGACATCGACCCCGACTTTATGGTCTTGCGGCGAATGTCTCGAGATCAAATGCCTCCCATGCTCAACACCTGGGTGACCGCCCAAAACCAATCAGTACAAATTGATGAAACCAATTCGGCAGAAATACAAAAAGCGTACCAACCAATACTGCATCGATTACGTTCCCAGGGCTCTGCAATACTTCCTGGCACTGAGACGAATGTTCGCCTACCACTTCAGGAGAGCTCATTTTTGATCTTGGGGAATCCGCTCAAGAGTGACCTCGCACAACAAGGACTGGCTGGTTGTGACGACGAGGTCCAAGTTGGCGATAACTGGATTTCCATTCAAGGAGAAAAGTTTGAAGGACCTGACATTGCTTGGCTCGTGACATGCCCCAATCCAAGTGACCCAGCCCATGTGATGAGCGTGTTTCACGGGTTCTCTCCTTCAGCAATTTCGCGCGTGGCTCGACTCCTCTTTTTTTATGGTTGGGATAGCTATCTGGTCTTTCAAGATGGAAACGTTCTCACGCGAGGTCTTTTTGATCCTCCCATGAACAACCTCAATGTCTTACTGAATGCTGCATAAGGAGTACCCATTGAACGCCATTCGAACTCACAACACCGTCTCAACTCTCTACGGCTACCTCATCGCCATACTGATCATCGTATTCGCTGTTTCTCCCGGGGAAGCCAAAGATACGTCATCCCCATTTGCCGAACCACATCTCAAAAACATCCGACAACTCACGACCAACGGCAAGAATGCCGAGGCGTATTTTTCTTTTGACGGAGATAAACTGATCTTTCAATCCACTAACGATCCAGACAAAAAAACGCTTTTGCCCTGCTACCAGATTTATACCATGGATTTAGAAGGAAAAAATCAACGACGAGTGAGCACGGGTTACGGCGGAACCACATGCGGCTATTTTTTCCCTGGTGATCGCCGAGTGCTGTTTTCTTCAACCCATATGCGTCTTCCGCACTGTCCTCCGGCTATCAAACGAACAAAACACTATCGATGGGCATTAGACGACTACGATATTTTTTCAGTGCACGTCAGCGGCAAAGAGATCCAACGGCTTACCGCATCTCCGGGATACGATGCCGAGGCAACCGTGTCTCCCGACGGCCGCATGATTGTGTTCACCTCTGTACGAGAAGGCGACCTCGACATCTACCGCATGGATATCGATGGAGCCAATATAAAAAGACTAACTCATCAAATTGGATACGACGGTGGGGCATTCTTTTCACCCGACAGCACACGCATCGTGTATCGCGCTAGTCATCCTGACACACCAGAAGCTCTCAAGACCTACCAAGGC
>BQIY01000440.1 GCA_021604265.1 Nitrospirales bacterium | reverse complement strand
TTCGTCAAGCGCTTATCGCACTTGTGGATCGCGATGACCTGGTGGCAAATCAGGTCATTCAGAATGATCGTCAGGTGAATACCATGGATGTGGCCATTGACGAACTCTGTCTCGAATTGTTGGCACTCCACCAGCCGGCCGCTAAAGATCTCCGGTTCGTCACGACGGCCATGAAGATTTCCACTGAATTAGAGCGCATGAGCGATTTGGCAGAAAATATTTGTGAACGCGCACTGGAACTGCATACCGAACCTCAATTGAAACCGTATATCGATATTCCGTTGATGGCCGAGAGGGCCATCAAAATGGTGGGTGAAGCCTTGGATGCGTTTGTCCGGGGGGATTCGGTTCTTGCCAGACAGGTCCTTAAGGAGGATGATTATGTCGATGAACTGAATGAACAAATTTTCCGTGAATTGTTGTCCTTCATGATGGAAAATCCCCAAACGATTTCGCGCGGGATCCGGTTGTCGTTTATCTCGAAATATATTGAACGCATTGCCGATCATGCAACGAATGTGGCGGAACTGGTGGTGTATATGGTGGAAGGAAAAATCATCCGCCATATGATTCCGACCTAACGCAGTCGTCCTGCCCTCGTTTTTTTCTCATTCTCTTCTCCTTTTGTCTTGTTTCAGCTTCTGCGTCTTCTGTCACAAAAAATTTACCTGTCTGTGACAGGGGTGTCATTTCTCCCACGTATGGTGTGGGTATGAAAAATCATCACCAAACACCAGCGCATGCGGAAGGAGAATGCTATGCAAAAATGGGTTGACACACGTGGAGGTTCTTCACGGTATTCCCAAGGGCAGGCTACTAACTTACGTTCACAGGGCTCTGCTTCACTTTGGTCTCTGGTCTTGGCAGGTGGACATGGGGAGCGTCTTCGGCACTATACCGAACAGTGTTTCGGTGCATATCGGCCGAAGCAATATTGTGCCTTTCTGGGAAAGCGATCAATGATCCAGCATACGTGGACCCGGGCAAAAGCCCTCAGTCTTCCTCACCAGGTTGTGACGGTGATGGATCAATCACATTGGGGTTATGTGCGAACCCAATTGATTCAGGAATCCCTGGGCCGCTTGGTCTGGCAACCCGATAATCGAGGAACCGGACCCGGAGTGTTTCTACCGCTCTCCTATATCCGAGCGCATGATCCTCATGCGACGGTAGTTTTGTGGCCCTCTGACCATTTTATTTTCCCCGTTGAGCCGCTTATTCAGGTGATCCGCGATGCGGCGGCCTTGGTCCAGCAACACCCTCATCGTATGGTGTTGTTGACTGTTCCTCCTCAATCGCGGGAGCAAGACTATGGGTGGGTGATTCCGGGTGATCGTATTCCGCATTCTGGAGGGAGCCGCCTCAGGGAAGTACGGAGATTTGTGGAGAAACCCAAGGGTTCCCAGCTTGAGGACATCGCCCTGAGTGGGGGGCAATGGAATACGTTAGTGCTCATAGCCAATGTTCAAACCTTATGGGAGGCCGGCCGTCAGTGCATTCCAGAAGTCGTGATGCTTCTTGAAGAGCATGCGGGTGGGATTGGAACCTCAAACGAACATCAACGATTACTGCATCTCTATCGGACAATGCCCACCAGAAATTTCTCCAGTGATCTGTTGTCGCTGATTCCTCAGCAATTACACATGATGGATCTGACCGGGGTTTGTTGGAGTGATTGGGGAAGGCCGGAGCGCATTCAGGAGACCCTTGCATATATGAGAGGGCATGAACTCTTTGAAGCGAAGGGCCAGTCGGCTCGACAGACCTGGATGAATGCTGGTCAGCAGAAGACGGTGCAGGGAGAATTTACCGTTGTTTCGGGATAAAAACCTGATGACCTAATGAGAATTATGTGATGGCGGACTGGCTGATCATTTGGCTCATGGTTGACAGATATTCTGATGACCCGGGAAATGATGAATGGCCAGACCCGCTTATCGGGTCTAGGTGTATGGAGATGTTCCAAGAAAAGAGAGGGAATGTATGAGCAGAGTTAGATTGGAAGGTAAGAGAGACCGTGCCCCGAATGCTTCCTCGCAGGACAAATCTGGTACGATCCAATTGCGGTGCCGAAGTTGTGGTCTGGAGTGGGAGCCCGCTTATTATCAAGAGGGATGTCCACTGAGGGAGTTGGAAACGGTGTTTCTTTCTGAAGATTGGTTTTTGGTGCCTAACGAAGCCAGCAGTTAATTTCGGCAGAGGCGCGGAGGTGTGGTGGCCTACCTGAAAGGAAAACATGGCCTGTCCTTCACAGTCTTCAGAATGAAGGCGGCTTGGTCTGCTTCCCTTTCCAGTTTGCAATAAACCAATCCTGGGCCTGGAATGGTGCTTCGTTTTGCAATGGCTTGACGCGAGTATAGGTTCCATTGGCTTGGAGTTGTCGCGTATGCATGTTGTCTTTCAGGTAGGGACGTAAGACGGTTTCAACAATGAAGGTTCGCAGTGTGGGATTCTCAATGGGAAACAAAATTTCAACCCGCCGGTCCATATTGCGGGGCATGAGATCCGCACTCCCCAGAAATAATTCATCCTGCCCTCCGTTACGAAAATAAAAACAGCGAGAATGCTCAAGGAATCGTCCCACGAGGGACGTGACCGTAATGGTCTGGCTGAGTCCAGGAATCCCGGGGCGGAGCCCGCACATCCCACGGACCATGAGCTCAATCCTGACCCCTGCTTGAGAGGCTCGATACAAGGCCTGAATAGAGGCTTTGTCTACGAGTGAATTCACCTTGAATGCCAGGTAGCCGTCTCCATGTTGTTGTTGGCGTGATATTTCCCGATTGATTCGTTCGATGATATTCGTTCGAATCCCCACCGGCGCAACCAAAAGTTTGGCGTATGAGTCTTTTTTTGAATACCCGGTCAAGGCATTGAACAGGTCGGTGACATCTTCGCCGAATACCGGATGGCAGGTAAATAAACTAAAGTCGGTGTAGAATTTTCCGGTGATGGGGTTGTAATTGCCGGTTCCGAGATGCAGATATCGACGAATGCCATCTGACTCCCGGCGAACGACCATGCAGACCTTGGCATGTGTTTTCAGGCCCAGAACACCATACACCACATGCACGCCTTCATCTTCTAATTTTCTTGCCCATTCAATATTGTTTTCCTCATCGAATCGGGCTTTGAGTTCCAGGAGTACGGCAACCTGCTTGTCATTTTGCCGGGCTTCCAT
>BQIY01000439.1 GCA_021604265.1 Nitrospirales bacterium | reverse complement strand
CGCCGATGAAGCCACTCATGAGAATTACTGACTCCTATTACCTCGACGAATCCCTTTCGATTATGCCATGATGACGACAATCATGTAAGTCAATTGACTCTAAATCGAACGTCGGAAAATCAAACACACAAACCAAGGCCTCGACGGATATCCGAACAGGGATCACGTTCATTTTTCACATATCGCCCCAACACACAGTCAGTCAGGAGGACGACCTTTATGTTCGCGACTAAAGGGTTTGCAGCGTTACAATCAGGAAGCAATCTTGAACCATTTCAGTTTGAACGCCGGAATGTGGGCGCACACGATGTACTGCTGAATATTCGCTATTGCGGTGTCTGCCATTCGGATATCCATCAAGCCAGAGATGAATGGGGCGACTCGCTTTTTCCAATGGTCCCAGGACATGAAATTGTTGGAACGGTTCAGCAAGTTGGAGCCGCCGTCACAAAATTCCAAGAAGGCGACATTGTCGGCGTTGGCTGTTTCGTCGATTCTTGCCGCACCTGTACATTTTGCACGCAGGGACAGGAACAATACTGTGAAGCAGGAATGATTCTCACTTACAATGGCCGAGACAAGCAAGGCGACGTGACCTATGGAGGCTACTCCAACCGCATCGTCGTCGACGAAAACTACTTGTTACGCATTCCCTCCGAACTAGAAATTGAAGGAACCGCCCCACTGTTATGTGCCGGAATCACCACCTATTCTCCACTCCGCCAATGGGGTATCGGGAAAGGCCATCGACTCGCCGTGATGGGACTAGGAGGCCTTGGACATATGGCGGTGAAACTCGGGCGAGCCCTCGGCGCAGACGTGACCGTCTTCAGTCGTTCTGAAAGCAAGCAGAAAGTAGCCGAACGTCTTGGCGCAACAGACTATGTGAGCACGTCCCAAGACGGAGCCTTCGCACGCTATGCGCGGAAGTTTGATTTTATGATTGATACCATCTCTGCACCTCATGATCTCAATGCGTATCTCGACTTACTTAAAACCGATGGTACCTTAATTGTCGTCGGAGTTCCTGAACAACCATTAGCCATTGACCCCTTTTCACTCATTCTCCGTCGACGTCGAGTCGTCGGGTCACTCATCGGCGGCATCCAAGAAACTCAAGACATGCTGGACTTCTGTGGAAAACATGGAATTACTTCGGATGTTGAAGTTATTTCCATACAAGACATCAATCACGCATACGAACGAGTCGTGCAGGGCGATGTCCGGTTTCGCTTCGTCATCGATATGGCATCATTAACATAACGTCACAAAAGCTCGACCCTCGCTGCCATGAATAGCCGTAGGAACTCACCGTTTTACGGGGGGAGATTCCTAAACGTCTCATTCACACTTCTGCGAATTTCCCATTCTCACAATCAATATCCCCATGGACATACGATGCCTCAGAGCCTCACACCGAATCAGGCCATGCCGTTCAGGTTTCAGGCGCTAATGCCACAACAGATTATCTTGTAATTTCATTTCGTCATATATGCAATATCGGGAAATGGGTATGCGCTGCAACAGTGCAACACATTTTTCCGTGTCATAAGTGCGGTCTTGAAACAGACGATGACGAAGTCATCACTTTGCCCTGGCGACGATAGTAGGTAAATGACACGAATACCAGAATGACGCGAACGAATTTCCTGAAAGGAATATGGCAGCCGGCGAGCTGAGCCACACAACACCCGGTATGGGAGGTCACCACACTGCCGAGAGAGGGGCGTGGATGTTCGTGTAGGGATATTCCTACGAATAGGTGGAACAGGCCTACATGCGTTCGCTTCTCGCAAGACCTCTTTCTCGTCTGTTTCAGTCAGAGACGGCGACTCGTTTCTCAACAGTTTCAAGAGGATAGACATGCAACCCCTTATTGCATATTAATAGGAATGGTTTATGCTTCCATAAAATTCTGCTTGCTTGATTCATGCATAATTAGAGGAACACTTCTGGCTCAATGCTGAATCATTGAAATTTACTGTGCCTTGCCCATAGCGAGCAAGGTCGAGGGACAAATTAGCCGGAAACGATTGGCACTCGTCAAGATTCAACAGCAGGAAAAGGATTGATCTCCCCCCTCAGATCTGAGTCCAGATCCAAAATAACATTCTCAATACACTGACGAGTCTTCCCACATTACGTGGAACCTCACGACGTAACAAGTATGGCTTTCCGCATAGGCGGGTGTACCGTTCCGATTGTTCACTGGCCTCATACTTAAAGAACGGTGCCATCGTCGAACGCGGTCAACGGCATACAAGACGCCACAGAACAGCGCGTACGTCAACACCATCGATGTTCCACAACGTCACAATGGTCTTCGAAATGTGGTGTTGTGGTTAAGACAAGTAGATGCTCGCAAGTGACCGCCTTCATAGATGGATAGGAAAAATGAGTTTTACTTAACTGTAACCCCAGGGGAGGTTCAAATTGAAGGAAGAAAGAAAAAGAATCAACCATGTGCACCCGTTAGAAATCGCGCAACAACCCACTTCAGTCCAAGAGACTACGCCAAACACGACTCCAGACTCACCCATCATGACACGACGTGGGCTCTTGTCCCGGGTTGGACAGGCTGCTCTCGCCGCAGGCCTGGTTGGAACCTCGGCAACGGCATGGATGCCGGACATGGCGGAAGCGGCCTCCTCAAATGACCGGCGTAATCTCAAAGATGTAAAAAAACGCCGTAATGTTTCATTTGGTATCAGAGTCAAAGCCGCTAGCGCGGAAAAACGCCAAAACCTTATTAAGCATCAGACAAACGGGGACGAAGAGCGATATCCCAATCGAATCGGGAATTTTTCAAAAACCTTGCCCCATGCCCGAGATACGGGGGAGGTCGATCCAGGGGCCTACAAGGCCTTGCTGAGGGCGTTAAAATCCGGACAGTTCGATGATTTTGAGAACGTTCCATCAGGTGGGATAATTCCACTCCTGAACCCACTGGGCGCACTCGCGTTTAACGTAGAGGGGCCGGATAACGCCGCAATTGGCGTCCAGCCGCCACCGCCGTTAGCCAGCCCAGAATTCGCCGCCCAGCTGGCCGAGTTGTATTGGATGGCGAGTATTAGGGATGTACCCTTTACCGCCTATGCGACGAATCGAGACGCTCGCGAGGCGCAAGCAGATTTGGCGGCGTTTTCGGGATATACCGGGCCGTCCCGCGGCGGCGTAATTGGTCCAGAA
>BQIY01000438.1 GCA_021604265.1 Nitrospirales bacterium | reverse complement strand
GATTTCATACATAACTCTCATGAAAACACTCATTCGCCGCATACTCTTTGCAACTGACTTTTCACCTTCGTCCGAACGAAGTTTTCACATGCGAGGGGAAAGTATCAGAAGTTCAGTTGTATCTTCTTCAAGGCATACCCTCGGATGAAATATCTGACCTTGCCGTATCGTCTCAAACAGATCTCGTTAATTATGGGAACCCTTGGATGGGCAGGAATTGATAGGGTCATGATGGGGAGTGTGGCTGAACGCGTAATCTGTAAGGCTCCGTGCCCGCCTCTCAGTATTCGAAATATGGAACATGGGCAAACGACGACAACTGGCCAACCGAAAGGTGAGACTGCGGGCACTACTCCTCGTCATATCCTCCTTCCCATAGACTTCTCTGATTGTTCTCTTGAGGCATACGAATATGCCGGAAAACTTAAGAAGTCTTTTGATGCCTCAATCACCTTACGTTACTTCACCTACTGGAACCCTTTTCTTATCGTTTAGGTTTCACTCTGAGTCATCCGGTGGAAGACCATCAGCACTGCGAGGAAGTGAAGAAACGGTTAGCTTCCCTGACTGACGCGTTCACGAGATAAAGGATTACAGCCAGTTATATGATGAAGACCAAACCTGTCTCCGATGCCATTGTCGAGGCACTGACCTTATTGCCATGGGAACTCATAGACGTCAAGGACTCCGTTACGTAGTCATGGAAAATGTTGTTGCGGCTGTCCTTCGCTAATTTCCAGTTCCGGTCCTCACAGTCAAAATTCTAAAATTTAAACTTGATTCTGAACATACGCACCCAGTGTACATACAAAAAACTCATCCCTAAACTTTATCAAATTACCGTGAGTTCCCCCAAGTAAGCAATCACTTCTGCAGATAACTCCTAATCCAGGATCATCGGCACTATTCGTTCGATTAGATAACCAACCACTCGCTCCTGACTTTCATATACGGTGAGACATCAGGTCACACGGTTCACTTGGCACCACAGTTTCCAGTTTTCACTCTCTCATGTTTTTCATGACGTTCAGTCAGTCAGTTTCATGTCAATTATGTAGTTAACTTGTTAAGACAACTATTAACGCTTTAGCTTAACATCTGACTTTTGATTATTCTTGAATATGAACACAAAAGAAGGACTTATAAGCAGAAATATTGAAATATGAACGAGGCATTCACTTTCGTTTTCATGGCATTGTAATTGCTCATTCCCATGAACAGGTCACCAGTTTCATTTCAATAAATTTAATATTTTAAGGAGAAGACATTATGGGACGTGTAATGGTAGTCGATGACGAAGCGGATGTGAGGAAAGTCGCGAGAATGAGTTTAGAAAAAGCGGGGTATCAGGTGATTGAGGCAGAGGATGGGGAACAAGCCATTCAGCAGATTAAAGAAGGTGATAACCCGATCATGCTCGACGCCATTGTCACAGATATTAATATGCCCAAAGTCAATGGACTAGAAGCCATACAATTTTTTCAAAAACAATGGCCACGCGTGCCCCTGATTGTCATGACAGGATATCCCAACCTAGAAAACGCCACAAAATTGATGAAGCACGGGCTTGTGGACTATTTAACCAAACCGGTCGACCGAGAAAAGTTGGTGGCAGCTGTTGAAAAGGCCATGAATCAACGAGAACTGAGTTCCTTTACGAATTAGTAGGCAAGGAAGACAAGCGGATCTCTCGCTGAGCAGCACGCTGTTCAGCGAGAGACTTCTTGATCGATAGTCTTTGTCAGAGAAAAAAGAATCGTGAGCTGATGCATTCAGCTTTATATGCGTGAAGAATACCAGAGATGAGGAGACGAGATGGGACTCAATCTTAGTACCGAATTAATTTTGACAGCAGCAGCGGAAGGAATTTTGGGTCTTGACTTGGAAGGACGACATACGTTCGTGAACCCTGCCGCCGCTCAGATGTTAGGCTTTGAGATTGAAGAACTGCTAGGCCAACCCAGTCATCCCCTTTGGCATCATACAAAAATGAATGGTGAGCCCTATCCAGATAAAGAGTGTCCCATTTATGGGGCGTATAAAGATGGAAACGTTCACAAGGGAGATGGGGAAATCTTCTGGAGAAAAAACGGCACATCATTTCCCGCTGAGTATTCAAGTATGCCTATCTTCGATGAAGACGAGATACTAGTTGGGGCTGTTGTCACGTTCCGTGATATTTCCACCCGTCGCAAAGCAGAAGAGACCATTACCTGTCTCCGACGTCAGAATGACTATATACTTCATTCTGCTGGAGAAGGGATCTTTGGTCTCGATCTTGAGGGCCGTCATACCTTTGTCAACCCTGTGGCCGCAAATCTGTTGGGCTATACAATTGAAGAGCTGTTGGGGCAACCGAGCCACACGTTGTGGCATCACACAAAAGAAAATGGCATTCCCTTTCTAGAGGAAGAATGTCCGATTTACGGAGCATACAAAGATGGGTTAGTTCATATAGGAGAAGATGAATTGTTTTGGCGGAAAGATGGATCGAACTTTTCTGCACAATATTGCAGCACACCAATGCGAAACCCCCAAGGACACTTAATCGGCGCAGTGGTTACGTTTCAGGATATAACCGAACGCAAACGACTGGCAGCAGAATTATTAGAGGCGGCCAAAATGGCCGAAGTCACAAGAGTGTTGGGCAATGTCGGACATGAAATCAAAAACATGTTGATGCCGGTGCTCACAGGGATAAGTCTGCTGGAAGATGAATTGAAGGAAGTATTTCCGTTACTTACCAAAGTCGATGCCGAAACTGTACGCAAAAGCGAGGAGACCTGTGCAGAATTAACACACATGATTGAGCACAACGCCCGTCGTATTCACAGTCAAGTGAAGGAAATCTCAGATGCTGTCAAAGGTGTGACCAGTCAGCCCTATTTTACTTCTTGTCAGATTTCGAAAATTGTGGAAGGTGTAACAAAATCACTCCAAGTTTCGGCCAAAGAAAAAGGAGTGACATTACATGTAAATGGTTTGGAGAAACTTCCTCTTATTGAAGGGGATGAGAAACGTTTATTCACAGCTTTGTACAACCTCGTGAGTAATGCGATCCCTGAAGTGCCTCAAGGAGGGTCGATCACGGTTTCAGGACAGGTAAATACCAAAACTCATACGCTCGAATTGGAGGTTGCAGATACTGGAAAGGGAATGCCACCAGAAGTGCGAGAACGGTTATTCACTCCAAA
>BQIY01000437.1 GCA_021604265.1 Nitrospirales bacterium | reverse complement strand
CGGCGAAACCGGCGGCCTCGCTTTCGCATCTCTTGAGACATCAAAGACGAATAGCGATCCATCTTCATGAAATATTGATCAATATTTCGAAAGGGATACTGAGTCACATGATTCTTGAGATAGCCAATTTCACCTGTCACGGAATAACTTTCATGAACGAGATCCTCGCGATACCGCATATGAGATTTGTGAAAAAATTGCGGCTGCCGATAATCAGGATACCATCCGCAATGCTTGATCCACCGCCCGAGAAAGTTATTGAGCCGTGGAACAAAGTATGCTTGAGCCTTCGGGCCGTCTGCTAAATGACGACGAATTTCCTCACACAATTCCACGGTCGCACGTTCATCGGTATCGAGACTAAACACCCAATCATACGAGGCATGCGACATGGCCTCATTCCGCAATCGGCCAAATCCGTGAAAGACATGCTGATAGACTTTATCCGTATATTCTTGACTAATCTTGGTCGTCTGGTCGGTACTGAAAGAATCGACGACGATGATTTCATCAGCCCAGTGCAAACTCTCTAAGCAAGCTCGCATATTCGCTTCATCATTGTAGGCAATCACCACTGCAGACACTTTCGAACTCTGAGCCATTGATTACCGATTCTTTCTTCGAGGCATCATGCTCCTCATCACAAATTCTACAAATTCATTATCCGTTTGGTTTCTGAACAACATGGTCTGTGTTCACAACTGATGCCTGGAGAAGAGTCTCTGCCGCACTGAGCACTTCGTCAACAGATATGGCAGTCAAACATTCTTTTGTGTTGGCGTGATAACACGTCGTTTTTCCGCACGGACGACAGGGAAGAACCGTCTGTAAGGACCGATGGCGACTTCCCCCATACGGTCCAGTCGCTCCAGCATGAGTCGGACCATACAGACCAAGAACAGGAACACCGACAGCCACAGCTAAATGGATAGGTGCCGAATCATTCGCAATCAGCAGGTCAGTCTGCCGCAATAGACTTCCAAGCTGACGGAGACGAAGCTTCCCAACCATATCAAGACACTTCTCATTCGTCATCTCTGAAAACTTTTCCATGATCCACTGTTGAGAGGGTGAGCCAAGCACAACAATTTTACAGTTTGGCCAACGACTCAATTTAACCGCGAGTTCGATATAGCGGTCCAGCGGCCAATTTTTAATTTCTTCACGAGACAACGGAGCTATGGCTATCAGCCGGTCATCCGGCTTCACCCCAGCTTCATCCAATCGTTGACGAACCGTGACTCGATCCGTTTCGATATCAGGGAGACAAAATGTGGGAGTCCGGATCTCGGCACCAAGATGCCGGACAACAGCCAGATTTCGGTCAACCGCATGCATGTCGAGCAAACGCCAGGAACGATCCATTGGCATCGATAATTCCACGCGCTGCGTATAGAACCAGGGACTCCCTTCCCGTCCCGCAGCAAATCCAACCCGTTCAGCGGCACCGGAGAGACCCGCAAGGAATCCGGTTCGGAAGAGACCTTGAAGATCAATGACCATATCGTACTTCCCTTGACGAACGCGACAGATTAATGAAGGCCAAGACCACACACGAAAATTGACAGGGATGACTTCGTCAACATCCGGGTTGCCGTCCAACAGTTCAGCCCACTCCTGCTTGATCAACCACGCGATACTCGCCTCGGGATAACATGTCCGCAACGAAGCCAGAGCTGGAAGCGCGTGCACAATATCCCCCAAAGAGCTGGGCTTGAGAATGAGGATTCGTTTAGGTGGGGAAATCATGCATGCGTCAGACAGAAATGAAACTCATCAGACATAGGTCATCGTTCATTATGACAAGAGAAGCCGCCAATGCAATGAGGCACATTCATGATGTCGATTCATGAATACTGCCACAGAGACCACACCTACAACTCTGTCCATTGTCGCTTTGCCGCATCCTCAAGAATCCAGTCAACCGCCTTACTGAAATTTAAAGTAATACTTTCAATATGAAGATCGCCGCGAATGTGCGCCTTGACAGCCTCTTGACTCACAGAACTAGTGGTAACTAATACACCAATCGCTCCAATGTTATTGGCTAACTCCATATCACATTGCTTATCCCCAATCATATAGCTATGTACGGTTGAGACTCGTAAAGCCGAAACGGCCTGATGAATCAAGCCGGTCTTCGGCTTTCGACAGTGACATCCCTCGTCAGGAAGATGAGGACAGAAAAAAATCCCATCCAGCTCCCCTCCGCCCCGCTTGACCATACGCTCCAGCCGATCGTGAATCGCCTCTAAATTGGCTCTTGTCATCATGCCTCGACCGATACCAGACTGATTGGTAACCACCACCACCGAACATCCTGCCTGCTTTAATCGAGCAACAGCTTCGATCGCACCAGGATACAAGACCAAGCCATCAGGATTCGACAGATATCCTGGGTCCTCATTTAAGGTTCCGTCACGATCCACAAAGACAGTGACGTCTTTAGGCATCATGATTCGCCTTCATCGTTCTTGAAAGTTGTCGCAGTGCCGCATCGAAAGCTTGTTCAACCGAAACTTGCGTCATACAGCGATGGTCAATGGGACAGGAACGCAGAAAACAAGGCGCACACCTCACGGAATCTTGAACCACGGCATCTTCCCAACCAAACGGCGCTGAATATCCAGGGTCTGTGGACCCGAAAATCGCAACGAGAGGAACGTTAAATGCCGCAGCAATATGCATCGGGCCGGTATCATTGGTAATAAAAAGAGCACACCGTTTAATAATGACCATGAGGTCGCGAAGTGTCGTTTTTCCAGAGAGAACCATTGGCGTCACCTGCATGAGCGACGCAATGGTCTGTGCCAGTGATTCTTCTCCAATTCCCCCGACAAGCACACACTTGACCGTTGCCGTCGAACCGGCCCTCTGACGAATGTGGTCCACGACACGATCAGTCAATTCGGCAAACCGGTTAGGCACCCATCGTTTTGATGAACCATACACAGAACCAGGATTGAGACCAATTAAATATTCACCCGTTCGTGTGACGATCTGAGGAAAGCGATGATTGACCTGCTCCTCATCACGATCAAATACCGCAAGCTGCGTTCGGCGTGGAAGCGTGTACCCTGATACCTGTTGAATGAGTGACTGATAATATCGAACCTGATGGAGACTTTTTTTATTGGGTAAGGTCGCCAACGCTTTTGAAAGCAGAAATCTCCTCCCATCGGTTCCATATCCCCAACGCTCCGG